>DNNT01000122.1:6070-10078 GCA_003497545.1 Arenimonas sp.
AACTGCGCCGCCAGCACCAGGTACACCACCAGCAGCGCCATCGCGAAGGTGAACAGCACCGCGCCGCCGGCGCGCTGGTATTCGCGCGATTCGCCCTTGTAGTCGAGCTGGGCGCGTTCGGGCAGCTCCTCGTCGGCGGTCTTGCGCACCCACTCCAGCGCCTCGCCCAAGGTGTAACCGGGCGCCAGCGCCGCCGAGATGGTGATCGCGCGCAGGCGGTTGAAGCGGTTGTACTGGCCCGGTTCGGCCAGCTCGCTCAAGGTCACCAGGTTCGACAGCGGCACCAGTTCGCGGGTGGTGGTGGAACGCACGTAGAGGTTGTTGAGGTCGGCCGGCGAACCGCGGTCTTCCTGCCGGGCCTGCAGGATGACGTCGTATTCCTCGCCGTCCTCGACGTAGGTGGTGACGCGGCGCGAGCCCATCATGGTCTCGAGCGTGCGGCCGATTTCCTGCACCGGCACGCCCAGGTCGGCGGCGCGGTTGCGGTCGATCTCCACGCGCAGCTGCGGGCGGGTTTCCTTGTAATCGGAATCGGCCGAGAACAGGCCCGGGTTCTCCTCCATGCGCGCCAGCATGCGGTCGCGCCATTCGGCCAGCTCCTCGTAGTCCGGGCCGCCCAGCACCACCTGCAGTGGCTGGCCGCCGCTGCGCACCAGGCCGGTGCGCACCTGCGGCCGCGCCACCACGCCCGGCAGCGCGGACAGGTCGGCGCGCACCTTTTCCACCAGTTCGGCCGTGCTTTCCTGGCGCTCGTTCCAGGGCTTGAGCAGGACGATGGCCTGGCCGGTGTGCATGTCGCCGCCGGGGCCGAAGCCGCCGGGCACGCGGGTGTTGGCGCGGTCGATGGCCTGGCCCTCGCCGATGTACTTGAACAGCTTCTCCTCCACCTGCTGCATCTGCTGCACGGTGTAGTCGAAGCCCGCGCCCTCGGGGCCGGACACGCTCACGAAGAAGGCGCCGCGGTCTTCCGGGGGCGCCAGCTCGGCGGGAATGCGCTGCAGCAGGAAGAAGGACGCGCCCAGCGTGCCCAGCAGCAGCAGGCCGAACAGCAGCGGCCGGCCGACGGTGCGCGCCACGGCGCCGCGATAGGCGCGGCCCAGCGAGTCGAGGTGGCCCTGCACCCAGGCGTTGAAGCCGGTGGGCGCCTCGTGCGGACGCACCAGCAGCGAGCACATCATCGGCGTCAGCGTCAGCGCCACGAAGGCCGAGATGATCACCGCGCCGGCCAGCGCCACCGAGAGTTCCCGGAACAGCCGCCCGGTATTGCCTTCCATGAAGCCGATCGGCAGGAATACCGCCGCCAGCACCGCCGTGGTGGCGACCACCGCGAAGGCCACCTGCTGGGTGCCGCGGCGCGCCGCCACCAGCGGCGGTTCGCCCAGGTCGGCGCGGCGCTGCACGTTTTCCAGCACCACGATGGCGTCGTCCACCACCAGGCCGATGCACAGCACCAGCGCCAGCAGGGTGAGCAGGTTGATGGTGAAACCGAAGGCCCACAGGGCGATGAAGGCGGTGACCAGGCACACCGGCACCGTCACCGCCGGGATGAGCGCGGCGCGCACGCTGCCCAGGAACAGGTAGATCACCACCAGCACCAGCAGCACGGCCTCGGCCAGCGTCCAGTACACGCGGTCCACCGCCGCATCGATGAAGATGGTGCTGTCGAAGGCCACGAAGATGTTGGTGCCCTCGGGCAGCGTGGCCTGGATGGCCGGCAGCGCTTCCTTCACCGAACGCGCCACGTCCAGGCTGTTCGCCGTGGAGGTCTTGATGATGCCCAGGCCGATGTTCGGCTGGCCGTTGCCGCGGAAATAGGCGCGGCGCTCCGACGAGCCACGCTCCACCCGCGCCACGTCGCCCAGGCGCACCAGATAACCGTCCGCGCCCTTGGCCAGGGTGAGCTCGGCGAAATCACCCGGCTCCTGGTAGCCGCGCATCACGCGCAGGGTGAAGTCGCGGTCCTGCGATTCGATGCTGCCGGCCGGCAGCTCGACGTTCTCGCGGCGCAGCGCGTTCTCGACGTCGTTCACGGTCAGCCCGCGCGCGGCCAGGGCCTCGCGGTCGAGCCAGACGCGCATGGAATAACGCTGCTGGCCGCCCACGCGCACCTGGGCGACGCCGTCGATGCTCGACAGGCGGTCCACCACGTAGCGTTCGGCGTAATCGCTGAGCTCGAGCGTGTCGAGCCGCTCGGAGTTCATGTTGAGCCAGAGGATGACCTCGGCGTCGGCCTCGACCTTCTCGATTTCCGGCGGATCGGCTTCGTCCGGCATGCGGTCGCCGACGCGGCTGATGGCGTCGCGCACGTCGTTGGCGGCGGCCTCGATGTCGCGCGAGAGCGAGAACTCGATGGTGACGCTGGCCTCGCCGTTGCGGCTGCGCGATTCCACCGTCTCGATGCCCTCGATGCCGGCCACGGCGTCCTCGAGGATCTGGGTGATGCGGGTTTCCACCACCGCCGCCGAGGCGCCGGGATAAGCCACCTGCACCGACACGATGGGCGGGTCGATGTTGGGCAGTTCGCGCAGCGTGAGCCGGGTGAAGGCGATCAGGCCCAGCACCACCAGCAGCAGGCTCATGACGGTCGCCAGGACCGGGCGCTTGATCGAGATGTCGGAAAGGACCATGGGTGGCCTCCGGGATCAGCCGGCGCTGCCGGCGGCAGGCTCGGGCGCTTCGGCGGCGGGCGGCGCTTCCGCCACCTTCTGGCCGGGGCGCAGCTTCACGGTGCCGTCCACCACGACGCGGTCGCCGGCCGACAAGCCCTCGAGCACTTCCACCTCGCCGCGACGGCGCTGGCCCAGGCGCACGTCCACCTGCTCCACCGTGCCGTCGTCCTTCACCCGGAACACGTGCGCCTGGCGCGCGACCTGGATGACCGAGATCTCGGGCACCACCAGCGCCTGGCGCTCGGGCTGGAACACGCGCACGGTGAGCAGCATGCCGGGGCGCAGCTTGCGCTCCGGGTTCGGCAGCACGGCGCGTACCGTCACCGCACGGGTGACCGGGTCGACACGCGAATCGAGCGTGGCCACTTCGCCGGTGAATTCCTCGCCCGGGTAGGCGGCGCTGTGCGCGGTGATGGCCTGGCCGGGCGCGAGCACCGACAGGAAGGCCTCGGGCACGCTGAAATCGAGCTTGATCACCGACACGTCGTCGAGGCTGGCGATGGTGGTGCCGGGCGTGACCAGGGTGCCCGGGCTGACGCGACGGAAACCCAGCACGCCGGCGAAGGGCGCGGTGATCACGCGATCCGACAGCCGCGCGCGGGTGGCGTCGAGGCGGGCGCGGGTGGATTCCATGGTGGCGCGCTGGGCGTCGAGCTGGCCGGCCGGGATCAGCTTGCGCGCGGCCAGCTGCTGCTGGCGCTGGTACTGGGTCTGGGCCTCGCGGTAGGCAGCGGCGGCTTCTTCCAGCCCGGCCAGTTCGGCCCGGCCGGACAGGTCCACCAGCACTGCGCCGGCCTCGACCAGGTCGCCGTCCTCGAAGTTCACCCGCACCACGGTCTCGGTGACCTTGGCCGTGACCAGCACCGATTCGTTGGCGCGGGCCGTGCCCAGGGCCTCGAGCGTGTCGCTCCAGGGTCGGCTGGCGACCACGGCGGTGGTGACGGTGGCCGGCGGCGGGGCTTTCCCGGCGGCCGGTTCGTCGCCACAGGCGGTCAGCAGCAGGGCGAGCAGGATCGGGGGCAGGATTCGACGGCCGGACGTCATCTCGGGGGCATTCCTTCAAGGGGTGGCGGCGCCGCGCGGGCGGACAGGCCTGACAGGGACCGGGCGGATCGGCGAAAGTTCGCCGGGACACNNACCGGTTCATGATTGTATGCGCCGGGCGTCATGCGTGTGTGCAGGGGATGTCGCGACGGGAGGACAGGGGCATGAGGGCGATCAGCAGGGACGACGGAACCGGCCTGGCCGGCATCCTGGGCGCGAACGCGCTCACCCTGGTCCTGGCCCTCTGGCAGGGCTGGAGCGTGGCCCTGCTGGCCTGGCCGTTCTGGCTGCAAAG
>DNNT01000101.1:0-12692 GCA_003497545.1 Arenimonas sp.
CCTCGACGATCCGATCTTCAACGGCCTGGCGATCGCGCTGATCTTCGGCATCCTGGTCTCCACCGTGCTGACGCTGGTGGTGATCCCGCTGCTGTATTTCGTGCTGCTCAACGCCCGCGCCGGCAAACAGGGGACCCACGCATGAAGACCCGCCTTCGTTTTGCCCCGATGCTGGCCTTCGGCCTGGTGGCTGCGTGCAGCAGCGAGCCTGCGCCGGCGCCAGTCGCCGTCGAGCCCGTTCCCGCGCCCCAAGCCGAACCCGAGGCCGCCATGCCGGCCGCAGACGCCGCGCCTGAAGCCCCGCTGCCGGTGGCGGATGCCGTGGACGCGGCGCCCGACGCCCAGGCCCGCGCCCAGGCGGCGATGAAGGATTTCAGCGAACGCCTGCGCAGCCAGCTGCGCGACGCCATGACCCGCGACGGCGCGCCGGCTGCGGTGGATTTCTGCCACGTCGAGGCGCCTCGCATCGCCGAACAGGTGATGGCCGAGCACGGCGTGCGCCTGGGCCGCGTGGCGGTGCCCGGCCGCAACCGCAATCCCGGCAACGTGGCCGAAGGCTGGCTGCAGGAGCTGGCCGTGTCCTTCCAGGCGGCGGTGGACACCGGCGCCGCGCCCGAGGCGNNCTGCGGGAGAACGTGCCGCCGGGCGTCGAGCTGCGCATGGCGCGCGGCATCCGCGTCGAAGCGGCCTGCCTGATGTGCCACGGCGACAACATCGCGCCCGAAATCGCCACCCGCCTGGCCGAACACTATCCGCAGGATCGCGCCACCGGCTTCCGGGAAGGCGATCTGCGCGGCTTGATCTGGGCCGAAGTGCCCCTTGCGACGGAATCCACGCCATGAGCGAGAACATGGTCCTGGCCTGCCCGCACTGCCACGGCATGAACCGCGTGCCGTCCGCGCGGCTGTCGGCCCAGCCCAACTGCGGCCACTGCCACAGGCCCCTGTTCACCGGGCACCCGGTGGCGCTGGGCGTGGACCATTTCGCCGCACACGCCGACCGCAGCGAGCTGCCGCTGCTGGTGGATTTCTGGGCGCCGTGGTGCGGGCCCTGCCAGATGATGGCGCCGCACTTCGAACGCGCCGCCGCCATGCTCGAGCCGCAGGTGCGGCTGGCCAAGGTGGACACCCAGGTCGAGCCCACGCTCGGCCAGCGCCATGGCATCCGCAGCATTCCCACCCTGGTGCTGATGCGCCAGGGCCGCGAGATCGCGCGCCAGGCCGGCGCCATGGACGCCAACGGCATCGTCCGCTGGACCCGCCAACACCTGGGCGCCTGAGCGCCCGCCGAGAAAAGGAGTTCCCGTGAGCCAGTCCTACCCCGAGCTGATCGACGACCTCAACGCCGCCATCGCCAAACTGCGCGCCGGCGCGCCCGGCACCATGAAGGCCTTCAGCGGCCTGGCGCGCGAGGCGCTGGCGCCGGGCCAGCTCGACGTCAAGACCAAGGAGCTGATCGCGATCGCCATCGCCATCGCCACCCGCTGCGACGGCTGCATCGGCTTCCACGCCAAGGCCGCCATCCGCGCCGGCGCCAGCCGCGAGGAAGTGCTGGAAACGATTTCGATGGCGATCTACATGGGCGCCGGCCCGTCGATGATCTATGCCGCGGAAGCGCTGCGCGCCTTCGACGAACTGGCGCCGGCGTCCGACGCTGGCGCCTGAGTCGTTCAGGCCGGCGGGGGCAGCCGCCCTTCGCCGGCCTCTTCGTGGGTCACGCCGTCGCGGATGTGGTAGATGCGGCGGAAGGTCGGGATGATCTTTTCGTCGTGCGTGACCACGATGATGGCCGTGCGGAACTGCGCCGCCATGTCGTTGAGGATGCGCACCACCGCCAGCGCGCGTTCGCTGTCGAGCGGCGCGGTGGGTTCGTCGGCCAGGATCACCGGCGGCCGGTTCACCAGCCCGCGCGCGATCGCCACGCGCTGTTGTTCGCCGCCGGAAAGCTGCGAGGGCATCGCCTTGGCGCGGTGCGACACCTGCAGCGCGTCCAGCAGCTCCAGCGCCCGCCGGCGCGCCTCCGCGTTCGGCACGCCGGCCAGCATCGGCAGCAGCGCCACGTTGTCGGTGACGTCCAGGAAGGGGATCAGGTAGGGCGCCTGGAACACGAAGCCGATCAGATCGCGGCGCAGCGCGCGCAGGTCGCGGATCTTCCAGTGGTCGTCGTAGATCACCCGGTCGCCGATGGTCATGCGCCCGGCCGTGGGTTCGATCACCGCGCCCAGGCACTTGAGCAGGGTGGTCTTGCCCGAACCCGAGGGCCCCACCAGGCCGACCACTTCGCCCGGCGCCACGCGCATGTCCACGCCCTTGAGCGCGTCCACCGCGGTGTCGCCCTGGCCATAGCGCTTGCGCAGGCCTTCGATCACGATGCCGCCGGGAATGGGCTCAGCCACCGATCGCCTCCGCGGGGTCCACGCGCAGGGCGGCGCGGATCGCCACCAGGCTCGACAGCGTGCAGATCACCACCACGGCCAGCAGGCCGGTCACGGCGTCCTGCGGCAGCAGCAGCACGTATTTCGGAAAATGCGGGCCCCAGAAGGTGGCCACGATCTTGCCCACCGCGAAGCCGATCAGGCCCAGCGCGATGGCCTGCTGCAGGATCATGCCGGCGATGGTGCGGTCGCGCGTGCCGATCAGCTTGAGCACGGCGATCTCGCGCACCTTGCCCATCGTCAGCGTGTAGATGATGAAGGCCACCACCGCGGCGCTCACCACGGCCAGGATCACCAGGAACATGCCGATCTGGCGCGCGGCGGTGGCGATGAGCTTGCCGATCAGGATGGCGTCCATCTGCGCCCGGTCGTGCACGCCCAGGTGGGTCCAGCGGCGGATGCGGGCGGCCAGTTCGGCCGGGTCGGTGCCGGGCGCCACGCGCACCAGCACCGCATTGGCCTGGTGGTTGCCGGACTGCAGCGCGTCCACGGCTTCGCGCAGGCCGGGCACGCCGGGGCGGTCGAAGGCGGGGTTGAGCGCGGTGCGGCGGCGCTGGGCCAGCAGCGCGTCGTTGTCCTTCTGGAACTGCGCCTGCTGCGCATCTCGGAAGGGGATGAACAGCATCGGGTCGCCGTTCGAGGACACCATGCGCCGGGTCAGGCCGACCACGCGGTAGTTGTTGCGGCGGATGCGCACCACGTCACCCAGCGCCAGGCCGGAAGCCTCGTCGGCGACGACTTCGTAGTGGCCGCGCGTCAGGTGCCGCCCGGCCACCAGCCGCGGCGGCCAGCCCGGCGTGCCGGGGCCGCCATCGGCGATGCCGGTGACCATGGCGCGGAAATCGCGCCCGGCATGGCCAACCTGCATGGTCAGGTAGGTGATGTTGGCGGCCTCGGCGACGCCGGGCAGGGCGCGCAGGCTGCGCCAGGCGTCGTCGGGCACGCTCGAGGGTTCGGCATAGGGGCCCAGGGTGTCCTTCTGGACGACCCACAGGTCGGCGCCGCTGTTGTCGAGCAGCACGCGGGCGTCGTCCACCATGCCGCGGTAGACGCCGGCCATGGTCAGCGTCACGCCGATCAGCAGGCCGAGGCCGACGCCGGTGAACACGAACTTGCCCCAGGCATGCAGGATGTCGCGGCCGGCGAGGCTGATCACGGCTGGCGGCCCGCGAGGGTTTCCACCACGTCCACGGCACGGCCTTCGCGCAGCGGCGCGGCGGCGTGGCGCACCACGGTGTCGCCGGGCGACAGGCCTTCGAGCACCTGCACCTTGCCATCGAGGTCGGCGCGGCCGAGCTTGACCGGGGTCCAGGCCAGCTCGCCGTCGACGACGCGCCAGGCGCCGGTTCCGCCATCGAGATGGAACACGCTGGCGTTGTCGATCACCGGCGCCGGCGGCAGCGTGGCCAGGCGCACGGTCACTTCCGCCAGTTCGCCGATCGGCGGCGGCGAGGCCAGCGCGGGCTCGAAGGCGAACTTGGCCAGCAGCTCTTCGGTGACGGCATCGGCGACCGGCTCGACGCGGGCGACGCGCGCGGGCATGGGTTTCCCGGGTGCCGAACGCAGCGTGATTTCCGCGGGCAGGCCGCGTTCAAGGCCCAGGGCCGTCGCCTGGTCGAAACGCGCGTGCACCCAGGCGCCGTCGGCGGCCATCACGTCCAGCGCGGCCTGGCCGGCGACCAGGGTGGTGCCGGGGTCGGCGAGGCGGCTGATCACCAGGCCGTCGATCGGCGAGACCAGCGCCAGGTTGTCGCGTTGGCTGCGCAGGGCGTCGAGTTCGGCCTGCAGGCGCGCGGTCTCGGCGGTGGTGGCGGCCAGCGCGGCGTCGGCGGCGGTGGCTTCTTCGCGGCGGGCCTGCGCGGCGTCCTCGGCCACCAGCTGGCGTTCGCGCAGGGCTTCGAAGCGCTGCGCCTGCGAACGCGCGGTGCGCGCGCGTGATTCGGCCTGGCGGCGCTCGGCGGCCAGCCGGTCGAGCGCGCTGGCGGCGGCGCGCAGGCGGTCGTCAAGGTCCACCGGGTCCAGGCGCGCGACCACCTGGCCGCGGCTGACGACGTCACCGACATCCACCTCGACGCTGGCCAGTCGCCCGGCGAGCGTGGGCCCGATGCGGTGGCGCTGCCTGGCTTCGACCGTGCCGATGCCGAACAGCGCCGGCGTCAGTTCGGCCGAACGCACTTCGGCGACCGTGACTTCGACCGGCGCCAGCGGCCCGGCACGCAGGGCGACCCAGGCCAGCAGCAGCACCAGCGGAACCAGGGCCGCCGCCACGAGCACCGAGCGGGGAAGGTTGGATCGTTTCATGCCTGGCTCCCGATGCCACGACGGTAGAGCGCGAACGCGGCCGGCGCGCCCTCGCGGATGCGGCCCGGTTCGCCTGACAGCAGCGACTGGATCACCAGGCCCTGCAGCGTGCCGATGAAGCCGGAGAGCGCGACGCCGGTGTCCACGTCGGCGGCGATGCTGCCCTCGCGCTTGCCCTGTTCGACCAGGCGCGCCAGGCGCTCGCGGTAGCGCCCGAGCAGGGTGCGCACGAGCCGCTTGGCGGCGGTGTCCTCGCTGCGCTGCAGTTCGCCGAAGAGCATGCGCGGCACGCCGGGGTGTTCGCTGACGAAGGCCGCGTGGGCCAGGAACGCGGCTTCCATGGCGGCCAGCGGCGTGGCGGCCCCGGCCATGGCGGTCTCGACGCGCGCCAGCAGCCGGTCGGACACCCAGGTCATGACGGCCTCGAGGATCGCGTCCTTGTTCGGGAAATGCCGGAACAGCGCGCCCTGGGTCAGGCCCAGGCGGCTGGCGATGGCCGCGGTGGTGATGTCGCCGGGATTGCGTTCCGCGGCCAGGGCGATGACGGCCTCGACCGTTTCGGCGCGGCGGGCTTCGGCGGGCAGGTACTTGGCGCTGGGCATGGCCATGGCAGGGGCGAAAGAAAGTAAGTGGTTACTATCTTTACGCCTGCCCGGGCCGCCGCGCAAGCGGGGCCCGGGGCGCCGGGCGAGGGGCGGTTCAGCCCGCCGGGGTCCATTCCCAGGCCAGAAACACGCCGCGGCCGGGCTCGTTCACCTGCACCGGGTCCGGGTTGAAGGGGTCGAGGTTGGCGCGGTTGAGGTGCTCGGCGTAGGTGCGGTCGAAGACGTTCTTCAGGTCCAGGCGCAGGCGGTGCGCGCCGAACTGGCGGCTCCAGCCCAGGTCGAGCACGCCGAAACCGGGCGTGCGGCGGGTGTCGAGGCCGCTGCCGGTAAGCACGCTGGCGTCGACGCGGTCCTGGCGGGCCGCGCCGCGCAGGCGGGCGGTCCATTCGCCGGTGCGGGTGTCCCAGGCCAGCGCGAGCGCGCCGTTGAGCGGCGGCATTTGCGCCAGCGGGCGGTCGTCGCTGCGGTTCTGGCCGCGCACCCAGGCCGCCTCGGCTTCCAGCGACAGCGTTTGTGTCCACTGCCAGCGCGCTTCGAGCTCGAGGCCGTGCAGGGTGGCGTCCACGTTGCGGTAGACGGACGCACCGTCGGCAAGGAGCACGCCGTCCTGGCCGCGGGCGCGGTCGCGCAGGATGTAGTCGCCGACGCGGTCCACGAAGGCCACGGCGCTGGCCGTGGCGCGCTCGCCTTCCCAGGCCAGGCCCAGGTCGAGCTGGCTGTGTTTTTCCAGCGCCAGGCCGGGATTGCCGATCCAGCGGCCCGAGGGAGCCGTCGCCGGGGACGCCAGATAGCGTTCGGTGGCGTCAGCGGCGCGCACGGTGCGGCTCAGGCCGGCGAAGGCGGTGAGGCCCCCGGCCAGCGGCTGCTCGAAGCGCAGCAGGCCGGACACGCCGGTGTCGTCCCAGCGTTCATCGGTGCTGCCGTAATACATCGCGTAGAAGGCGGACGGCGCCATCGCCATCGGCGAGGGGCGCACGTCGGCGCGGCGGGCTTCGGCGCGGAAACGGTCGACGCGCAGGCCGGCGGTGAGCGTGCCCTCGCCGAGCGCGCGGCTGCCTTCGCCGTACAGGCCGGCCTGGTCAAGGCGCGCATCGGGCCACAGGAAGGCGTTGACCATGGTCAGCATCGCCGGGCTCGGGCCGGCGTAACGCGTGGCCTGGCGCCGGTTGGCGCTGATGTCGAGGCCGGTCGTCAGCGACCAGGCGCCCGCAGTGCTTTCGAAGCGCAGGTCGCCGCCCTGGGTGTCGGATTCGGCCGGCACGCGCATGGCCATCGCCGGCTGCGGGCGCAGGCTGAAGTTGTCCATCACGTGGTCCACTTCGTTGCGCCAGGCGCGCAGCGCGAATTCACCGCCGGCCAGGTCGCGGCGCCAGGCCAGCCGGGCGCCGGTCATGCGGTCGAGCGGCGCGTCCATGCCGGCGCCGGCGAAGNNCAGCGCGCGTCCAGCGTTTCGGCGCGCTCGACGCCGAGCTCCAGCACGCCGGCATCGCCGAAATCACGGCCGGCCATGGCGTGCAGCGAACGGCGGCGGAAACCGCTGCGCACGGCCTCGCCGTCGCCGTCGACGTAATCGCTGTATTCGGCGGCATTGGCGTCCAGGCGCAGCGCGGCGCGTTCGCCGCGCCAGAGCATCTGCGAATCGGCGCGCCAGTCCAGGCCGTTGTCGCCCGCGCCGGCGCCCGCGCGGCCCGACAGGCCTTCCGTGGCCGACCACGGCAATTCGCGCTCGACCAGGATCGTCCCGCCGGTGCCGCCGGTGCCATGGGCCAGGCTCTGCACGCCCTTCACCACGATGACGCGGTCCACCGCCGCAGCCACCGTGAAGGCGCTGGGCGGATCCATGCGGTTCGGGCAGGCGCCCACCACCAGGCCGCCGTCGGTGCGGACGTTGAGCTGGCCCTGCGACTGGCCGCGGATCACCGGCTCCAGCCCGTGGCCGCCCATGCGGCCGGCGGACACGCCGTTCACGTCGCGCAGCAGTTCGGCGAGGTCGCCGGCGGCGGGCGAACGCAGGTCGTCGCCGGCCACCGCTTCTTCGCCGGGCGCCTCGCTGCGCTGGCCGATCACTTCGACCTGCGGCAACTGCGGCGGAAGTTCGGCGCCCTGGGCGGCGAGGGCGGCGGCGATGGCGAACGACAGCATGGGCGGCTCCGGCAAGTGGGGAAGGCGACGCCCCGCCCGCGGCTGCGCCACAATGCATGCGAAGCAGGGGAAGGAGGCGGGCGTGGCGTCGGGCGCGAAGCTTAGGGAAGCAGGGCCACTGGCCGGGAGCGACAAGATGTCGCACCCGGGCGCACTGGCGACGCTGGTGCGGCTGCGCTGGCTGTCCATCGCCGGGCAGGCGCTGGCGATCGCGGGCGTGCCGCTGCTGCTGCCGCTGCACCTGCCGTGGGGGCCCATGGCGGGCGGCGTGGCCGCGTTGCTGGCCTTCAACCTCTGGGCATGGCGCCGCGCGGGTGCCGCGTCACCGGCCGCGGTGCTGGGCCACCTGGCCGTGGACATCGCCGTGCTGGCCTGGCAGCTGTACTGGAGCGGCGGCCCGGCGAATCCGTTCGTGTCACTGTTCATCGTGCCGATCGCGCTGGCCACCTCGCTGCTGCCGGCGCGCGGCGTGCTCGCCACCGCCGCGCTGGCGGTGCTGGCCTACAGCCTGCTGTGGCTGGGCCACCAGCCGCTGCCGCACGTGCACGGCGAATTCGACCTGCACCTGTTCGGCATGTGGCTCAACTTCCTGCTCACGGCCGCGGTGCTGGCCTTTTTCGGCACGCGCATCGCCGCCGAGCTGGCGCGGCAGCGCGCGGCGCTGGCGGCCGAACGCGAGCGCGGCGCGCGCGACGAGGGGCTGATGGCCGTCGCCACCCTCGCCGCGGGCGCGNNTGCTGTCGGACCTGCGCGACGGCGTCGCCGGGCTCGACCGCGAGGCGCTGCAGGACGACCTGGCCCTGATGGCCGCGCAGGTGGACGCCTGCCGCGGCGCCGTCGGCCAGCTGGTGTCCGATGCGCGCGCCGACGCCGGCCGCGTGCCGCCGTCGCGGCTCGACGAACGCCTGGGCCAGGCGTTGGCGCGCTGGCAGCTGCTCCGCCCCGGTTTCGAGGCCCGGCTCGACGTACCCGGCGACGCGGCCGCGCTGCCCGTCACCGCCGACCGCAGCTTCGACTACCTGGTGCTGAACCTGCTCGACAACGCCGCCGACGCCTCGCGTTCCGCCGGCAGCGACCGCGTGGCGCTGCGCGTGCGGCGCCGCGGTGAATTCCTGGCGCTGGCCTTCCTGGACGAAGGGCCGGGCCTCGCCGAAGCCCCGCCCGGCTTCCGCTCGGACAAACCCGGCGGCCTGGGCCTCGGCTTCGCGCTGGCCACGCGCGTCTGCGAACAGCACGGCGGCGCGCTGGCGCCGGTGCCGGGCGGCGTCGAGGCCACGCTGTCGGTGGCGCGGCTGGGGCAGGGCGTCTGAATCCGCGCGTGGACATCCTGGTGGTGGACGACGACGCCAGCTTCGGCAAGGTGCTGGCGCGCTCGCTGCAGCGCCGCGGTTTCGCGGCGCGCGCGGNNCTGGCCGCCTGTGACCAGGCGCCGCCCAGCCACGCCGTGCTCGACCTGATGCTGGGTGGAGGCGACGACGGTCTTCGCCTGATGCGCCGCCTGCGCGAGCGCGTGCCGGGCCTGCGCGTGCTGCTGCTCACCGGTTACGCCAGCATCGCTACCGCCGTGGAGGCCATCAAGCAGGGCGCCGACGACTACCTGGCCAAGCCGGCCGATGCCGCCGCGGTGCTGCGCGCGCTGGGCCTGGCCGAAACCGAGGCGCCGGTCCCGGTGCCGGAAACGCCGCGGCCGATTCCCTGGAACCGCATCGAGTGGGAGCACATCCAGCGCGTGCTGGCTGAAAACGGCGGCAACGTGGCGGCGACCGCCCGCGCCCTGGGCATGCACCGCCGCACCCTGCAGCGGAAACTCGCCAAGCGGCCCTCGCCGGGCGGCGGCGAGCCGCCCTTATAGCGAGTCGATCGGCAGCTTGAGGTAACGCACGCCGTTCGATTCCGGCTCCGGCAGTTCGCCGGCGCGCATGTTCACCTGCACCGCCGGCAGGATCAGCACGGGCATCGAAAGGGTGGCGTCGCGCTCGGTGCGCATCTTCACGAACGCGGCTTCGTCCACGCCCACGCGCACGTGGATGTTCTTGTGCTTCTGCTCGCCGATGGTCGTTTCGCAGCGCGGCTCGCGGCCGCCCGGGCCGTAGTCGTGGCACACGAAGACGCGGGTTTCGTCGGGCAGCAGGTACAGGCGCTGGATGGAGTGGTAGAGCGTGGCCGCGTCGCCGCCCGGGAAGTCGCAGCGGGCGGTGCCGCCGTCGGGCATGAACAGCGAATCGCCCACGAACAGCGCATCTCCGATCAGGTAGGCGACGCTGTCGTTGGTGTGGCCCGGGACCGGGATCACGCGCGCGGAAATGTCGCCGACCGAGAAGATCTCGTCGTCGGCGAACAGGTGGTCGAACTGCGAACCGTCCACCGGGAAGTGGTCGCCGAGGTTGAAGATGGGCCGGAAGGTCTTCTGCACCTTGCGGATGCCCTGGCCGATCGACAGCCGCGCCTGCGGGAAATGCTGCTTGAGCCAGTGGCCGGAGCTGAGGTGGTCGGCGTGGGCGTGGGTTTCGAGGATCCAGTCCACCTGCAGTCCGGCGGCGCGCACGTCGGCCAGCAGCTTTTCCACGCTGGGCGTGCTGGTGCGGCCGGCCTTGGGGTCGAAGTCGAGCACCGGGTCGATGATGGCCGCGCGCCGGGTCTCCGGGTCGCTGACCACGTAGCTCCAGGTGCCGGATTCTTCGTGGTAGTAAGGCTGGACGAGGGGATGGCGCATGGCCTGGCTCCGTTGGGTACCCCGGGGAGTATATCTTCCGGCGCCGTGCAGGCGGCGTCAGCCGCCCGGAGCCAGCGCCTGGTTCAGCAGCGCCGCCAGCCGCGCGCCGGCCAGCTGCACGCGCGCCTCGGCCAGCGGGCGGTGCTGGTCGAGGTAGGCGTCGGTGATGCGGTGGCCGCGCGGGTAGAGCGCCTCGGAATGGATCAGCCGGCACGATTCCAGCGTCCAGGCCTCCGGGCGGTTCTCGACGTCGGTGGCCGGGTCGGCGGGCATCGGCATCGCCTCCAGGCGCGCGACATACGCCGCGTTGTCCAGGCCGGCGCTCTGCAGCAGCCAGTAGTCCCAGGTGCCGTGCAGGTTGGTGCCCTGGCCCTCGGGCGCGCCCTTGCCGCGATAGTTGAGCTGGTAGTCGTTGCCGCCGCGGTCATGCGGGTAGCCGGCGTGCATGGGCTGGTGCGCGTCCCCGACGAAGTGCACCACGAACTTCAGCGCTTCNNCACGGCGGCCTGGGCGTTGATGGCGCCGATGACGCATTCGCCGTCCGGGCAGTCGCGCGCCGGGACGTAGTCGCAGTGTTTGCCGGGGATGTTGACGTAGTGCCAGCGCCGGCTGAGCTTGCCGAGTTCGTTTTCCTCGGCGCGGATCTCGTCGGCCCAGGTGGAGACGCCGGCCAGGGTCGGCTCGGCTTCGCCTTCGAGCAGGCTGCGGGCTTCGGCGAGCGCTTCGGGCGTGAGCTGGCGCTCGGCCAGTCCGCCCACCAGCTGGTGGCCCTGGCGGCTCCAGGCGTGGGCGGCGGGGGTGGCCAGCGCGAGCGCCAGCGCGGAAACAAGAAGGGTGCGGGTCATGGCCGCGGACTTTACGCCAGCGGCCATGACCATTGCCATCACGNNCGGCGTGGGCGGCCAGGCCCCAGGAGCTGTCGAGCTCGAGGTCGGTGCCGGCGATCGGGCCGGTGGTCTTCTCGTCGAAGAACACGGTGTAGTTCAGGCCGGCGCCGACGAACGGGGTGACCTTGGAGTCGTTGCGGAAGTGGTACTGCAGGGTCACGGTCGGCGGCAGGTGCTTGGTGGAGCCGGCCTTGGCGCCGTTGAGGCGGATGTCGTGCTCGAACGGCAGCGCGGCCAGGATCTCCAGGCCCAGGTTCGGGCTGAAGAAGTACTCGGCGGTGATGGTCGGCTTCCAGTCGTTGCCCACGTCGGCGTCCAGGGCGCCGCCGGCGAGGCTGCCGTTGCCGGACTTCGGGGCCACCACGTGGGCGCCGACCGAGAAGGTCCAGTCACCGGCCTCCTGGGCCAGGGCGGGGGTGGCGAAGGCGAGGGCCGCGACGGCGGCGAGCGGGGCAAGCAGGGTGGTACGCATGTTGGAACTCCGTTGGAGGGTCGGGAAACTGGGCACAGTCTCCCCCCGGCCCGCGGGCCCGGCCTTGAGAATGGTCAAATCGGCCGCCGGCTGGGACCGGGGGCCCGGGGTTGCTAAAATGCGGGGTTTCCACCCACCCGAAATCCGGCCAGGGCCGGTCTCCAGGAGCAGTCATGTCCATCAAGGTCGCCATCAACGGCTACGGCCGCATCGGTCGCAACATCCTCCGCGCCCTGTACGAGTCCAACCGTACCCACGAGATCCAGGTGGTGGCCATCAACGACCTTGGCGACGCCGAGACCAACGCCCACCTCACCCAGTACGACACCGCCCATGGCAAGTTCCCGGGCACCGTGTCGGTGGACGGCGGCGACCTGATCGTCAACGGCGACCGCATCAAGGTCTGCGCCGAGCGCGACCCGTCCAAGCTGCCCTGGGGCGCGCTGGGCGTGGACGTGGTGCTCGAGTGCACCGGCCTGTTCACCTCGAAGGCCAAGGCCTCGGCGCACATCGCCGCCGGCGCCAAGAAGGTCATCATCTCGGCCCCGGGCGAGAAGGACGTGGACAACACCGTCGTCTTCGGCGTGAACCACGGCGTGCTGCGTGGCAGCGACACCGTCATCTCGAACGCCTCCTGCACCACCAACTGNNTGCCTGGCGCCGCTGGCCAAGGTGCTGCACGAGCAGATCGGCATCGTGCACGGCCTGATGACCACCATCCACGCCTACACCAACGACCAGGTGCTCACCGACGTCTTCCACAAGGACCTGCGCCGCGCCCGTTCGGCCACCATGTCGCAGATCCCGACCAAGACCGGCGCCGCCGCCGCCGTGGGCCTGGTGCTGCCGGAACTCAACGGCAAGCTCACCGGCTTCTCGATGCGCGTGCCGACCATCAACGTTTCCGTCGTCGACCTGTCGTTCGTGGCCGCCCGCGAAACCACCAAGGCCGAGATCGACGCGGTGGTGAAGGCCGCATCCGAGGGTGCGCTCAAGGGCATCCTGGGCTTCAACGACAAGCCGCTGGTGTCGATCGACTTCAACCACGACCCGCACAGCTCGGTCTACGACTCCACCCTGACCCAGGTCATGGGCGGCACGCTGGTGAAGGTTTGCTCGTGGTACGACAACGAGTGGG
>DNNT01000101.1:12755-14757 GCA_003497545.1 Arenimonas sp.
GCCCGCTCCCGCCGCCGACCGCCGCAGCCGGTCGTGGATGGCCACCCAGTCACCGAACTCTGGCGGCCGCTCGGCCACCAGCAGGTTGGCGCCGCGCCCGTCCAGCGTGCGCAGGGCGGCATACAACTCGTGCGCATAACCCGCGGGCGAGGCCGGCAGCGCCAGGCCGTCCACGCCCTCCGGCAGGTCGCCCAGCACCAGCGCCTGCACGCGCTTGCCCAGCGCCTGTTGCTCCGCCACTTCGGCCACGAGGGCGGCGCGCGGCAGCAGCAGCAGGCGCGTGCGCGGCGCGTAGTGCGCGTCCAGCGTGCCCGAGGCGCGCGGGCTGTCGCCGGCCACGCCCATTTCCACCGGGCCGATGAGCGCCTCGATGCGCTCGCGCGGCAGCATGCCGGGGCGCAGGATGCGCGGCACCGCGCCCGACAAATCCAGGATGGTGCTTTCGATGCCCACGGCGCAGTCGCCGCCGTCGAGCACCACCGGCACCGCTTCGCCGAACTCGGCGCGCACGTGCGCCGCGCTGGTGGGGCTGACGTGGCCGAAGCGGTTGGCCGAGGGCGCCGCCAGGCCGCCGCCGAAGGCGCGCAGCAATTCCAGCGCCAGCGGGTGGTCGGGGCAGCGCAGGCCGACCGTGGGCTGGCCACCGGTCACTTCGTCGGGCACCTGCGCCTGCTTGCGCAGGATGAGAGTGAGCGGGCCGGGCCAGCAGGCGGCGGCCAGCGTTCGCGCCGCGGGCGGGATCTCGCGCGCCCAGGCGTCCAGCGCCTGCGCGCCAGCCACGTGCACGATCAGCGGATGGTCGGCCGGCCGGCCCTTGAGCGCGAAGATGCGGCGCACCGCGGCGGCGTTGGACGCGTCGGCCGCCAGGCCGTACACGGTTTCGGTGGGCAGGCCGATGGCTTCGCCGCGGCGCAGCGCAGCCAGGGCTTCGTCGAGTTCCTTGCGCGCGTTCACGCGGCGTAATCCTCGCGCAGCAGGCCGTACAGGAAGGAATCGCAGACCTCGCCGTCCACCCGCCAGCGATTGCGCAGCAGGCCCTCGCGGCGGAAGCCGAGTTTTTCCAGCAGGCGCCAGGAGGCCTCGTTGCGCGGATCCACGTCGGCCTCGATGCGTTCCAGGCCCAGCGGCCCGAAGGCGTGTCCGAGCACCGTGCGCAGCGCCTCGGTGGCCAGGCCCTGGCCCTGGCGCGCCGGCAGCAGCGAATAGCCGATCTCGGCGCGCTTGTGCGGGCCGCTGAGCGAGAACAGGGTGGTGGTGCCGATCAGCCGGTCGCATTCGCGCTCGGCCAGGGCCCAGGCGTAGACGGCGGGGGTTTCCAGCGCCATGCGCGCGGCCAGGTATTCGTTGGCCTGCTCGCGCCGGGTCCAGGCCGGGAAGCTCCAGTAGCGCGTCACCACCGGGTCGCTGTAGAGGGCGTAAATGGCCCGGGCGTCGTCCTGGCGGTAGGGGCGCAGGCGCAGGCGCGGGCTTTCCAGCGTGGGCAGCGGGGGCGTGGACATGCCGGCATTCTCCCATGCGGCCGCCGCGTTTGCCGGCGCCGGCCCGGGCGGGGGAAAATGCCGGCTTTCCCGCTCCGGAGCTGCCCCCCATGTCCATCCTCCGCATGGCCGACCTCGACCTGGCCGGCAAGCGCGTGCTGATCCGCGAAGACCTCAACGTGCCGGTCAAGGACGGTCAGATCACCTCCGAGCAGCGCATCACCGCCGCCCTGCCAACCCTGAAGCTGGCGCTGGAAAAGGGCGCCGCCGTGATGGTCACCTCGCACCTGGGCCGCCCCAAGGAAGGCACCTGGACCGCCGAGGATTCGCTGGCGCCGGTGGCCGCGCGCCTGTCCGAGCTGCTGGGCCGCGAGGTGCCGCTGGTGAAGGACTGGGTGGACGGCGTGCAGGTGCAGCCGGGCCAGCTGGTGCTGCTGGAAAACTGCCGCATGAACGTCGGCGAGGGCAAGGATGACGAAGCCCTGTCGAAGAAGTACGCCGCGCTGTGCGATGTGTTCGTCATG
>DNNT01000217.1 GCA_003497545.1 Arenimonas sp.
TGGCCGCCTGCGCCGGCGCCGGCGGCACGCTGCAGCCCGCCGGCCGGGTGCAGGTGTTCGACCTGCAACTGGAAACCTCCCTCGACTGGGCCCGCATCAAGGGGGCTCGGCAGGAGCTGTGGACGGTGGACGGTTCGCCGCTCAACCAACTCAACATCGTCTCGCGGGTGAAACCCGGCGAACACGTGTTCCAGGGCAGCAAGGCAACGAAGCGGCGCCCCGACGGCCCCTGGTTCCGCCCGGGCATGCGCCCGGACGAAATCCGCGACCTGGTGGCCGACGGCCTGGCCCTGTCGGGCTGGTCGGCCGTGCGCGCGAACGGCCTGCGGCCGGCCGACTTCGGCGGCGTACCGGGCCTGCGTTTCGAACTGGGCCTGGCCAATGGCCGCGGCCTGCGCTACCGCGGCCAGGCCGCGGCGGCGGAGCGCGACGGGCGCCTCACCCTGCTGGTGTGGCTGGCGCCCGAGGAGCATTACTACCCGCGCGACGCCGAGGCGGTGTCGCGCACGCTGGACAGGCTGCGTTTCCTGCCCTGAAGGGGCTCAGGCGTCCAGCACCTTGTTCCAATCGGCCACGCGCTCGGCCTGGGCGGCCAGCAGCGGGGCGGTGTCGCCTTCGATGCGCACGCTCTCGATCTTGTCGCCACCGCGCACCGCGTCCACGACCTGCTGGTCGCCGGCGCCGATGACCTCGCCGAACACGGTGTGCTTGCCGTCCAGCCACGGGGTGGCCACGTGGGTGATGAAGAACTGGCTGCCGTTGGTGCCCGGGCCGGCGTTGGCCATGGACAGCACGCCCGGCTTGTCGTGGCGCAGGTCGGCGCGGCACTCGTCCTCGAAGCGGTAGCCTGGGCCACCGGTGCCGGTGCCCTTGGGGCAGCCGCCCTGGATCATGAAGTCGGGGATGACTCGGTGGAAGCTCAGGCCATCGTAAAAGCCGCGCTGGGCCAGGTTGACGAAGCTGGCCACGGTGACCGGGGCCTTGTCGGCGTGCAGGCGGACGCGGATCGGGCCGCGGGAGGGGGTGAAGACGGCGGTCAGGGACATTTCAGGCTCCGGGAACGGGTGCCGGGCGGGTCCCGGCGGGCCGCCTAGGATGCCACAGCTGCCGCCCCGGGGAGCCGTCCGGGGGGCCGTTCGGTGATATACTGTCGAACTCATTTTCCTACGAGACAGCGCCCCCGGCGCCCATTCGCATGTCCATCGAAAAGCTCCGCAACATCGCCATCGTCGCCCACGTCGACCATGGCAAGACCACCCTGGTGGACCAGCTGCTCAAGCAGTCCAACACCCTGGGTGAACGCCAGCAGCTCGCCGAGCGCGCGATGGACAGCAACGACCTGGAAAAGGAACGCGGCATCACCATCCTTTCCAAGAACACCGCCATCCGCTGGACCTCGCCGGAAGGCGAGGAGTACCGCATCAACATCGTCGACACCCCGGGCCACGCCGACTTCGGCGGCGAGGTCGAGCGCGTGCTGTCCATGGTGGACTCGGTGCTGATCCTGGTGGACGCGATGGACGGCCCGATGCCGCAGACCCGCTTCGTCACCCAGAAGGCGTTCGCGATGGGCTTCAAGCCGATCGTGGTGATCAACAAGGTCGACCGCCCGGGCGCGCGCCCGGACTGGGTGCTCAACCAGACCTTCGACCTGTTCGACCGCCTGGGCGCCACCGATGAGCAGCTCGACTTCACCGTGGTCTACGCCTCGGGCCTGAACGGCTACGCCGGCATGGACGAGTCGGTGCGCTCGGGCGACATGACCGCGCTGTTCCAGACCATCGTGGACAAGGTCCCGCCGCCGCCCGTGGACATGGACGGTCCGTTCCAGATGCGCATCACCTCGCTCGACTACAACAACTACGTCGGCATCATCGGCGTGGGTCGCGTGCAGCGCGGCACCATCCGCACCAACCAGCCGGTCACTGTGGTCGCCCGCGACGGCAAGGTGCGCAACGCCAAGGTGCTGCAGGTTCTGGGCTTCATGGGCCTGGAGCGCCACGAGGTGAAGGAAGCACGCGCCGGCGACATCATCGCCATCTCGGGCATCGAGGGACTGGGCATTTCCGACACCGTCTGCGACGTGTCCGCGCCCGAGCAGCTGCCGGTGCTCACCGTCGACGAGCCGACCATCTCCATGACCTTCCAGGTCAACGACTCGCCCTTCGCCGGCAACAAGGACCGTAGCGGCGGCAAGTTCCTCACCTCGCGCCAGCTGCGCGACCGCCTGATGCGCGAGACCCAGCACAACGTGGCGCTGAAGGTCGAGGACACCGCCGACGCCGACAAGTTCAAGGTGAGCGGCCGCGGCGAGCTGCACCTGTCGATTCTCATCGAAACCATGCGCCGCGAAGGCTACGAGCTGGCCGTTTCGCGCCCCGAGGTGATCATCAAGGACATCGACGGCGTGAAGTCCGAGCCGTTCGAGTCGCTGGTGGTGGACCTGGAGGAGCAGTACCAGGGTGGCGTGATGCAGCGCCTGGGCGAACGCCGCGCGCTGCTGCAGAACATGGAGCCGGACGGCAAGGGCCGCGTGCGCATGGACTTCCTCATCCCGGCGCGTGGCCTGATCGGCTTCCAGACCGAATTCCGCACCATCACCGCCGGCACCGGCCTGCTCTTCCACGTCTTCGACCACTACGCGCCGAAGCAGGAAGGCGAGATCGGCCAGCGCCAGAACGGCGTGCTGATCTCCAACGGCACCGGCCCGTCGCCGGCCTACGCCCAGATCGCCATGCAGGAGCGCGGCCGCCTGATGGTCGAGCCGGGCGAGGAAATCTACGAAGGCCAGATCGTCGGCATCCACGCCAAGGACAACGACCTCACCGTCAACGCCCTGCGCGGCAAGCAGCTCACCAACTTCCGCGCCTCGGGCACCGACAAGGACGAAGGCCTGATCCCGCCGGTGAAGTTCTCGCTCGAGCAGGCGCTGGAGTTCATCGACGACGACGAGCTGGTCGAGATCACCCCGGTCGCCATCCGCCTGCGCAAGAAGTTCCGCACCGAAAACGACCGCAAGAAGGCCTCGCGCGCCGGCTGATCCCCGCCTGCGGACCCGCCACCGATGAGCCCCGAGCTCTGGTTGCTGACCGGGCTGGCCGGCTTTGCCGCCGGCCTGCTCGACAGCATCGTCGGTGGCGGCGGCCTGATCCTCACGCCCGCGATGCTCAACCTGCATCCGGGCCTGAACATCCTGCAGACCATCGCCACCCAGCGCACCAGTTCGCTGCTGGGCACCAGCGTCGCGGCCTGGAACTACTTCCGCCACCTCACCGTGGAGCGTCGCATCGTGCTGCCGGCGCTGTTCGCGGCGCTGGCTGCCTCGGCGGTGGGCGTGCAGTTCGCCAAGCGCATCGAGCCCGACGTGCTCAAGCTCGTGGTGCTTTCCGTGTGCGTGGTGCTGGCGGTATACACGGTGCTGCGCAAGGACCTGGGCACGCGCGAACAGCGCCGTTTCGCGCCCCGGCGCGAAGCGCTGGCCGCGGCCCTGGTGGGCGCCGCCTGCGGCTTCTACAACGGCCTGATCGGACCCGGCACCGGCACGCTGCTGGTGTTCGCCTTCGTCAGCGTGATCGGCCTGGATTTCCTGAAGTCCTCGGCGGTGTCGAAGTCCACCAACGTGGCCGCCGACCTGTCCTCCTGGGCGGTGCTGGCCGCCAGCGGCTTCGTGCAGTGGGCGCTGGCCGTGCCGCTGATCATCGGCAACATGCTGGGCAGCTACGTTGGCAGCCGGCTGGCCATCCGCCAGGGCGACCGCTTCATCCGCGTGCTGTTCCTGGGCGTGGTGCTGGCCCTGGTGGCCCGCATCGGCTGGGACCTGCTGCGCTAGGACCGCGGCGCGGGTCACGCCGCCGCAACGCGGGAGTTGTCTAGACTCCGCAGGTTCGTTCCCGGAGCCTGCCATGCGTCCTTCCGCCCTGCCCCTGCTGTGCCTCGCCGCTGCACTTGCCGCCTCGGCCGCGGCGCGCGCCGACACCCTCGTGGTGCTCAACAAGGCCGCCGACACCGCCACCCTGCTCGACCTGGCCAGCGGCCGCGAGCGTGCCACCCTCGCCGTGGGCGCCGGCCCGCACGAGGCGGCGGTCAGCCCGGACGGACGCTGGGCCCTGGTGGCGAACTATGGCCGCCCCGGCGCCCCGGGCCAAAGCATGAGCCTCGTGGACGTGGCTGCCGCCCGCGTGGTCGCCACGCACCGCCTGGGCCGCTACGACCGGCCGCACGGCATTGCTTGGCATGGCGACACCGCCTGGGTGACCGCCGAAGGCCAGCGCGCCCTGGTGGGCTGGTCGGCACGCACCGGCGAACGCGTGGCCGTACTGCCGACCGACCAGGCGGGTTCGCACATGGTGGCCCTGCACCCCGACGGCAGCCGCGCCTATGTCTCGAACCTGGGCGATGACTCGGTAACGGTATTCGACCTGGACAAAGGCGAGCGCGTAGGCGTCTGGAAAACCGGCGACGGCGCCGAGGGCATCGCCGTGTCTCCCGACGGGCGCGAGCTTTGGGTGGGCCACCGCGACGCCGGCGACGTGGCCGTGTTCGATGCATTGAGCGGCAAGGAGCTGGCTCGCTTGCCGGCGGCCGGCTTCCCCATCCGCGTCACGATCACGCCNNCGGTGAGCTGCGCCGAAGCCGGCCTGGTGCGCATTTATGACCGCGCCGCGCGCCGCCACCTGGCCGACATCCGCTTCGACCGCGAGGCCAAGGACGCCGAGGGTCGCCTGTTCGGCGACCGCTTCGGCAAGAGCCCGCTGCCCATCGGCATCGTGGTGCCGCCCACCGGCAACCGCGCCTACGTGGCACTGGCCAGCGCCGACGCCGTGGCCGAGGTGGATCTGGGCGATTACCGCGTGCGCCGCTGGCTGCCCACCGGCAAGGAGCCCGATGGCATGGCCTGGTCGCCGGTGGTGGTGAGCGACACCGCCAACGTGGTCGAGCTCGACATCGCCAGCGCGCGCGCCGGCTTCGAAGCAGGCACGCTCACCGCGGAGTCGCTGGCATCCGCCTACCTCGACCGCATCGCCGCCATCGACCGCGCCGGCCCGCGCCTCAACTCGGTGATCGAACTCAACCCCGCCGCGCTCGACGAGGCCCGCGCCCGCGACGCCGAGCGGGCCGCCGGCAAGGTCCGCGGCCCGCTGCACGGCATCCCGGTGCTCCTCAAGGACAACATCGACGTGGCCGGCCTGGTGAACTCCGCCGGCTCGCTTGCGCTTGCGAACCACCGCCCGAAGGACGACGCCTTCCTGGTGGCGCGGCTGCGCGGCGCCGGCGCCGTGGTGCTGGGCAAGACCAACCTGAGCGAATGGGCCAACTTCCGCTCCAACCATTCCAGCTCCGGCTGGAGCTCGCGCGGTGGGCAGACGCGCAATCCCTACGCGCTGGAGCGCAATCCCTGCGGCTCCAGCTCGGGCACCGGCGCGGCGATCGCCGCCAGCCTGGCCACCGTGGGCGTCGGCACCGAAACCGACGGCAGCATCCTGTGCCCGTCGGCGGTCAATGGCCTGGTCGGGCTGAAGCCGACGGTGGGCCTGGTAAGCCGCGACGGCATCATCCCGATCTCGGCGACGCAGGACACCGCCGGCCCGATGGCACGCACGGTGGCCGACGCCGCCGCGCTGCTGCAGGTGCTGGTGGCGCATGACCCCGCCGATCCGGCGGCCACCCGGCGTGCAACCGTCGACTACCTGTCCGCGCTCGACGCCAAGGCCCTCGCAGGAAAGCGCATCGGCGTGCTGCGCCAGGCCATGGGCCGCCACCCCGCCGTGGACGCCGCCACGGAGTCCGCGCTCGAGGCCCTGCGCATGGCCGGCGCCGACGTCGTGGACGTGACCGTGCCCACCTGGGGCCAGTGGGGCCAGGCCGAATTCGAAGTGCTGCTGCACGAGTTCAAGGCCGGGCTGGACGACTACCTGCGCGAGAGCGACGCACCCGTAGCCTCGCTGGAGGCGCTGATCGCCTGGAATGACGCCAACGCCGCGGCCGCCATGCCCTTCTTCGGCCAGGACCTGCTGGTGCTGGCGCAGGCCAAACCCGGGCTGGACGACAAGGCCTACCGGGAAGCTCGCGACACCGCCCGGCGCCTCGCCCGCGACGAGGGCCTGCTGGCCGTGCTCAATGGCCAGAAGCTCGATGCGCTGGTGGCGCCGACCACCGGGCCCGCCTGGCCCACCGACCACGTGCTGGGCGACCACTTCGTCAGCGCCGGCTATGGCATGGCGGCGGTGGCCGGCACGCCCAGCCTTACGGTGCCGATGGGCGACGCCAGCGGGCTGCCGCTGGGCTTGGCCTTCCTAGGCCGCCCGTATTCGGAGGCGGAACTGCTGGCGCTGGGTTACGCCTTCGAGCAGGCCACGCGGGCGCGCCGCCCGCCCGGCTTCGCGCCGGGCGCCACGCCCTGAGGCTCAGGGCGTGATCGGGGCCGCCAGGCTGGTTTGCTTGCGCACAATCAGCATGGCGATCTCGAGCGACTGCTCGTAGTTCAGGCGCGGGTCCACGGTGGAGCGGTAGGCGCGCGCCAGGTCGGTGTCGGTGAGTTCGCGGGCGCCGCCCGTGCACTCGGTGACGTTTTCGCCGGTGAGCTCCAGGTGCACGCCGCCCAGGCGGGTGCCGGCCGCGGCGTGCAGCTCGAAGCTGGACTCCACCTCGGCGCGGATGTTGTCGAAGCGCCGGGTCTTGTAACCGTTGCTGGTGCTCTCGGTATTGCCGTGCATCGGGTCGCAGATCCACAGCACGCGGCGGCCTTCGCGGCGCACCGCATCGAGCAGCGGCGGCAGCTTCTCGGCCACCTTGGCGGCGCCCATGCGGTGGATGAAACTCAGGCGGCCCGGCTCGTTCTCGGGATTGAGCGCGTCTGCCAGTCGGAGCAGTTGCTCCGGCGTCACCGAGGGACCGATCTTCACCGCCACCGGGTTGCGCAGGCCGCGGAAATATTCCACGTGCGCGCCATCGAGCGCGGCCGTGCGCATGCCAATCCACGGGAAGTGGGTGGAGAGGTTGAACCAGCCCCACTGGCGCGGGACCTGGCGCGTCAGCGCTTCCTCGTACGGCAGCAACAGCGCTTCGTGCGACGTGTAGAAGTCGGCGCGGTTGAGGTTGTGCAGCGCCTCGCCGGAAATGGTTTCCATGAAACGCACGGCGTCGCCCACGGCGGCCACCATGCGTCGGTATTCATCGGACAGCGGCGAATGGCCGACCCAGCCCAGATCCCAGTACTCCGGGTGGTGCAGGTCAGCGAAACCTCCGTCGATCAGCGCGCGCACGAAGTTCATGGTCATCGCGGAGCGCGCATGGCCCTTGATCATGCGGCGCGGGTCGGCGGTGCGCGCCTCGGCCGTGAACTCGGGCTGGTTGATGAAATCGCCGCGGTAGCTGGGCAGCGAGACGCCGTCCTTCTCCTCCATGTCGGCCGAACGCGGCTTGGCGTACTGGCCGGCGAAACGACCGACGCGCACCACCGGCAAGCGCAGGCCATGCACGAGCACCAGGCTCATCTGCAGCAGCACCTTGAGGCGGTTCGAGACCAGGGCAGATTCGCAGTCGGCGAAGGATTCGGCGCAGTCGCCGCCCTGCAGCAGGAAGCGCTTGCCTTCCTGTGCCTCGGCGAGTTGCTTCTTGAGCGCCAGGATCTCCCAGGACGTCACCAGCGGCGGCAGACGACCGAGTACGCCTAGAACATCGGCAAGGGCGCGGGCATCCGGATACGTGGGCTGCTGGGCCGCGGCAAACGCCCGCCAGCTCGCCGGCGACCAGTCACCGGGAACGGAAACAGGGGTCAGGCTGCGGTCGGAGGCGTTCATTTCAGGGTTCCGTGGGGTCATCGCGGGAGGAAGTCGAAATCATCATGCCACAGGCGCCTCGCGGGCCCGTGCAGGCGACGCGATGACGCGGGAATTCAGCGGCGGCGCCAGCCCGCCCAGAGCGCACCGAGGCCCAGACCCACGAACCAGGCCAGGGTCCAGGCCGGCATGGACAGGCCCAGGAAGGTCCAGTCGACCTTGGCGCATTCGCCGGAGCCGGCGAGCACGCTGGAGAGCGCCTTCAACGGGCCCATGGCCTCGACCATGTAGTCCAGACCCATCGAGGTGCACAGCGGCACCTCGCTGGCCGGCAGCGACTGCAGCCAGACATGACGGCCGGCCACGCCAGCACCCGCAGCGGCCGCAGCGAAGGCCAGCAGGCCATACACGGCGCGACCCACCCGGCCCTTGGGCGAATGCAGCCCGCCGACCAGGAAGACGATGCCCATGGCGGCGAATGCCAGGCGCTGCAGGATGCAGAGCGGACACGGCAGCATCAGCATGCCGAACTGCACGTAGATCGCGTACGCCAGCAGCGCCGCGCAGAGCAGGAAACCGGTGAGGAACTGGGCCCGGAAGGTCCAGGCGAAGGGATTGGCGGTCATCGGCGCAGCTTCCGTGTGCAGGGTCTAGCGTACAGGACAGCGGCGCGGGCGCGAAGTTTCAGTGCCGGGAAAAGCAAGACCCCGGCGCGGGCCGGGGTCTTGGGTACCACGTCGGTGCGCCGGGATTATTCGGCGGCTTCGGTGGCCGCCTGCGGGCGGTCGACGAGTTCGACGTAGGCCATCGGGGCGTTGTCGCCCGGACGGAAACCACACTTGAGGATGCGCAGGTAACCGCCGGGGCGGGCCTGGTAACGCGGGCCGAGCTCGACGAAGAGCTTGCCCACCGCTTCCTTGTCACGCAGGCGGGACATGGCCAGGCGGCGATTGGCGACGCCATCGGTCTTGCCGATGGTGATCAGCGGCTCGGCGACGCGGCGCAGTTCCTTGGCCTTCGGCAGGGTGGTGCGGATCAGTTCGTGCTTGATCAGGGACGCAGCCATGTTGCTGAACATCGCTTCGCGATGAGCGCTGGTACGGCTGAACTTGCGTCCGGATTTCTGGTGGCGCATGGTCGTGGTTCCTTAGTGAATTCCGGGGCTCAGCCCAGCATGCCCTGCTGCAGGCCGGCCGGCGGCCAGTTCTCCAGCTTCATCCCGAGCGAAAGACCGCGCTGGGCGAGGACTTCCTTGATCTCGGTGAGCGACTTCTTGCCCAGGTTCGGGGTCTTGAGCAACTCGACCTCGGTACGCTGGATCAGATCGCCGATGTAGTAGATGTTCTCGGCCTTGAGGCAGTTGGCCGAACGCACCGTCAGCTCCAGGTCGTCGATGGGGCGCAGCAGCACCGGATCGATGCCCGTCGCGGAGGCCTTGGCCGGGCCGCGCTCGCGCTGGGTGAAGTCGCCGAACACCGACAGCTGGTCGGTGAGGATGTCGGCGGCCGTGCGGATCGCGTCCTCGGCATCGATCGTGCCGTTGGTCTCGATCTCCAGCACCAGCTTGTCCAGGTCGGTGCGCCTGCCGACGCGGGCGGTGTCGACGTGGTACTTGACGCGCAAAACCGGANNCCAGGTCGGTGCGCTGCTCGACGCGGGCGGCCTCGACAGCGTAGGCGACGCGGCGAACCGGCGAGAAGGTGGCATCAAGCACCAAGCGACCGATCGCACGGGACTCTTCGTCCGGGCGGCGGCGATCGGCGGCCGGCTGGTAGCCGAAACCGCGCTCAATCTTCAGGCGCATGTTCAGCGCCGTGTCCTTGGTGAGGGTGCAGATCACGTGGTCGGGATTGATGATCTCGACGTTGTGGTCGGTCTTGATGTCGCCGGCGGTGACGACGCCCGGGCCCTTCTTCTGCAGCGACAGCGTGGTGTGGTCCACGTTGTGCATGCGGATGGCAACGTCCTTGAGGTTCAGCAGGACCTCGAGCACGTCTTCCTGCAGGCCTTCGACGGTGGTGTACTCGTGGAGCACGCCGTCGATCTCGACCTCGGTGATGGCGAAGCCGGGGATCGACGACAGCAGGACGCGACGCAGGGCGTTGCCCAGCGTGTGGCCGTAGCCGCGCTCCAGCGGCTCGATGACCACCTTGGCGCGGTTGGAGCCGAGGCGTTCGATGTGCGGGCCGCGCGGGCGCAGCACCTGGGTGGCGGTAACCGTCATGGTCAAGGTGTCTCCTAAAGGATTACTTCGAGTACAGCTCGACGATCAGCGCTTCATTGATGTCCGAGGGCAGGTCGGCACGATCCGGGACGGCCTTGAAGACGCCGGCGAACTTCTTGGCGTCGACTTCGCACCAGCTCGGGACCAGGTCCATCTGCTGCGACAGGTTCACGGCTTCCTGGACGTTCAGGTGCTTCTGGGCACGCTCGGTCAGGGCGATGTTGTCGCCGGCCTTGACCTGGTACGACGGAAGGTTTACGGCCTTGCCGTTGACCAGCACGCCCTTGTGCGACACCAGCTGGCGCGCCTGCGGGCGGGTGACGGCGAAGCCCATGCGGTACACCACGTTGTCGAGGCGCTGCTCAAGCATCTGCAGCAGGGTCTCGCCAGTGTTGCCCTTCTTGGTCGAAGCCTTCTTGTAATAGTTGCGGAACTGGCGCTCAAGCAGGCCGTAAATGCGCTTGACCTTCTGCTTTTCACGCAGCTGGGTGGCGTAGTCGGACAGCTTGCCGCGCTTGGCGACGGCGCCGTGCTGGCCGGGCTTCTGCTCCAGCTTGCACTTGGAATCAATCGCGCGCGCCGGCGACTTCAGGCTGAGGTCGGAGCCTTCGCGGCGGGCGAGCTTACAGGTGGGACCGATATAACGAGCCATTTATGTAGTCTCCAGTTCCCGTTAGACGCGGCGCTTCTTCGGCGGCCGGCACCCGTTGTGCGGGATCGGGGTGACGTCGATGATGTTGGTGATCTTGTAACCGCACGCGTTCAGCGAACGCACGGCCGACTCGCGGCCCGGGCCGGGGCCCTTGATGCGGACTTCCAGCGTCTTCACGCCGTACTCCAGCGCAACCTTGCCGGCCTTCTCGGCGGCGACCTGGGCGGCGAACGGGGTGGACTTGCGGGAACC
>DNNT01000155.1 GCA_003497545.1 Arenimonas sp.
CGGGTTTTCGCCGTAGCGCAGGGCCGAGGCCAGCTGCAGCGAGGCGTGGAAGGTGTCCGGCCAGGCCTTGGGCTCGGCGGGCTCTTCGGCGCGCGGCGACAGCCACATGGCGATCTGGCCGTCGTAGGCGGCGGTGTGGGCGTAGGCCTTGGAGGCATACGCGCGGCGCATGGCGGGCGTGGTGCCGCCGGCCTGCAGCGCTTCGAGCAGCGCGCCGTAGTCGGCCGGGTCCACCAGCACCGAGGTGCGGGCGTGGTTCTTGGCGGTGGCGCGCAGCATGGCGGGGCCGCCAATGTCGATGTTCTCGATGGCGTCGTCGTAGCTGCAGCCGGGCTTGGAGACCGTCTGCACGAACGGGTACAGGTTCACCACCAGCAGGTCGATCGGGGCGATGCCGTGTTCGGCCATCACCGCGTCGTCCACGCCCTCGCGGCCGAGCAGGCCGCCGTGGATCTTCGGATGCAGGGTCTTGACCCGGCCGTCCATGATTTCCGGGAAGCCGGTGACTTCGCTCACGTCGCGAACCGCCAGGCCGGCCTCGCGCAGCGCCCTGGCGGTGCCGCCGGTGGAAAGCAGGTCCACGCCCAGCGCGGCCAGGCCGCGGGCGAGGTCGAGCAGGCCGGTCTTGTCCGACACGGACAGCAGGGCGCGGCGGACGGGTTGGCGTTCGGCGGTCATCGGGCACCTCGTGGGGAAGCCGCGATTATACCGGGGGCGGCTCAGGCGAGGCCGTAGGCCTTGAGTTTCTTGCGCAGCGTGGCGCGGTTGATGCCCAGGCAGGCGGCGGCGCGGCTCTGGTTGCCGTCGCAGTGGCGCATGACCTCGGCGAACAGCGGCGCCTCGATTTCGCGCAGCACCACTTCGTACAGGTCGTCCGGGTCGCAGCCGTTGAAATCGTGCAGGTAGCGCCGCACCGACCGCGAAACGTGGTCGCGCAGGGGCGTGTGGCCGGAGGGGGGCGTGCTGGTGTCCGCGCGGGCGGCGGGCAGGGCATTCACTTCGGGGCGCTCCAATGATTCTTGTCCGCTTCCCTGCGGAGCCCGGCGGCTGGCGCCGGGGGAAGGGGAGTCTACGTCAATCCCGCTGACGCCGCGACTGCCTGCCGCCCTTCAATGGAAGTCGAACGTAAACGCCACCGCGCGCTGGCCGGGATCGAGGATTTCCAACGTGGCGCTGGCCGACTGGCCCGGCTCGATGCGCGGCCGCGCCGGCGGGCTGCCCAGGTATTCGCGCGGCTGGAACCGGCGCAGGCCCAGGGCCTGGCCGTCGATGTCGTGCAGCGCCACTTCCATCACCGGCCAGGGCTGGGCCCAGCGCGCGTCGTTGCGGAAAGACGTGGTGATCAGCAGTGCGCGTGGGTCTTCCGGATGCCGGCGCACCTCGCGGCTGGTCACGCGGAAGGCGGCGGGTTCATGCCAGGCCGGCAGGTCGCAGCCGAGCAGGCCGCACAGGGTTTCCAGCCGCGGCCGCCAGGCCGGGTCGCCGGCGAGACGCGCGCGGTCGGCCAGTGCCAGCTGCAGGCCCAGGGCCAGCGCCAGCAGGGCGGCCGCCAGCCACCAGCCCCAGGGCAGGGCACGGCGCGGCACGGCGGGGCTGGCGACGGCGAATCGCGGGGCGCGGGGGGGCATGGCGGCAAGGATACCGGTTCAACCGGCGCGACGAACCCCGGTGATGCGCATCCAGTCCCCGTCCTGCACCGCTTCAAGCTGGTCGAACCAGGTTGAATATTTTTCCATCAGCGCGCCTTCCTGCCCGTGCAGGATGCCGGACAGCGCGATCACGCCGCCCGGCGCCACGCGCGAGGCCAGGGTTTCGGCCAGCGCGTCGAGCGCCACGGCCAGGATGTTGGCCACCACCACCGGATAAGTGGCCGCGGGTTCGTTTTCCGGCAGGAACACCTGCAGCTGGTCGCCCACGCCGTTGCGTTCGGCGTTGTCGGCGGTGGCGGCCAGGGCCTGCGGGTCGTTGTCCACGCCCACGGCGGCGGTGGCGCCGAGCTTGAGCGCGGCCAGGGCCAGGATGCCGCTGCCGCAGCCGAAATCGAGCACGGTCTTGCCGCGCAGCACCAGCGAATCGAGCCAGCGCAGGCACAGTGCCGTGGTCGGGTGCGTGCCCGAGCCGAAGGCCAGGCCCGGGTCGAGCCGCACGATCACGCCGTCCTTCGCCTCCGGCGGCGGGTCCATGTTCCAGGGCACGATCCAGGTGCGGCGGCCGAACTGCAGCGGCACATACTGGTCCATCCACGCGCGCTCCCAGTCCTGGTCGGCGACGGTTCGGAAGTCGGCCTGCGACAGGTCGATGGCGTCGTCGAAGGATTCGAGCGCGTGCAGAACCAGTTCGGGCACGGTGTCGCCTTCGAACAGCGCCACCAGCGTGATTTCCGGCCACAGCGGCGTTTCGCCCACGCCCGGTTCCAGCACGGCCTTTTCGTTGGGCGTGGCGGCGTCGGCGTCGAGCAGGGTCACCGACAGCGCGCCCAGGTCCATCAGGGCGTTTTCGGCGCGGTGTTCGTCTTCGGCGCGGACGCGCAGGGAAAGTTCGAGGAAGGGCATGGCGGGGCGGACGGCGGCGGGGCCGCCATTGTCGCACCGTCCGCGCCCGGCGGCCTCAGGCCGGGGCGCAGCCCGCCAGGGCGTCGAGCTCGGGGTGGTAGGCGGTGGTTTTCACGTCCACCAGCCCCAGCACGGTGTGGAAGAGGTTGTCGTGGCTGAATTCGCGGTGCCGGCGCGCGCCCACGCACGTGGGGTCCAGTCCGCGCCAGTGTTCGAAGCGTTCCGATGTCCAGAGCAGCATCGGTACGCGCGTCTGTTCGTCGGGCGCCACCAGGTAGGGCGCGCCGTGCAGGTACAGGCCGCCTTCGCCGGTGGATTCGCCATGGTCGGACAGGTATAGCAGGGCCGGGATGCGCGCGTCGCCCTGTTCCCTGAGAACCTTCACCAGCGTGGCCAGCACGTGGTCGGTGTAGAGGATGGTGTTGTCGTAGCTGTTGCGGATCTGCTCCGGCGTGCAATCCTGCAGTGCCACCGAATCGCAGGTGGGCGTGAAGCGCTCGAAGGCCTTGGGGTAGCGCTTGAAGTAGGCCGGGCCATGGCTGCCGATCATGTGCAGCACGAATACCTTGTCGGCGCTGCCGGTTCGGGCCAGCTCCTGGCGCAGGTGTTCAACCAGCACCTCGTCGTAGCAGCCTTCGCCGTCGCACAGCGGACTGGCCGACACGGCCACCATTTCTTCCTCGCGCACGCGGCGCGCGGCGCCCTTGCTGCCGGTGTTGTTGTCTTCCCACTCGACCTCGAAGCCGGCGTGGGCGAGCACGTCGAGCAGGTTCTCGCGGCCGCGGAAGCGCGCTTCGTCGTAACCGTCGCGGCCCAGGTCGGAGAACATGCAGGGCAGCGAGGTGGCGGTGTTGGTGCCGCAGGAGGACACGTTGTCGAAGTAGGTGAGCTTGGTGGCCGCCAGCTGCGGATTTGTCTGGCGCGCGTAGCCGCCCAGGCTGAAGCTCTGCGCGCGCGCCGATTCTCCCACCACCACCACCAGCAGCAGAGGCGCTCGCGGGGCGCTGGCGTGGCTGCCGCCGCCGCGGGCGTCGGCGCCCAGCGCTTCCACCTGGTCGGGGAAGGCGGGGCCGGAATGTTTGACGTAGGCGCGCAGCGCGTTGGCCAGGTTCAGCGGCGCGGCCAGGTGGCGCAACTCGCCGTGGTTGCGCGCGGTGGAGGCCATCTCGCGCGAGAACGGCGCCACCGCCACGCCCACCAGCAGC
>DNNT01000271.1 GCA_003497545.1 Arenimonas sp.
GGCGCGGGTGAAAAACGCCGACGAATACACCTACATGCATTCGGTGGCGGTCTGCGCGCTGATGGTCGCGCTGGGCCGGCAGTTGGGCCTGAGCGAACAGGAGGTCCAGGAAGCCGGCTTTGCCGGGCTGCTGCACGACATCGGCAAGATGGCCATGCCGCTGGATGTGCTGAACAAGCCGGGCAAGCTCAGCGACGACGAATACGCCGTCATGCGCAGCCACCCCGAGCGTGGTCACGCGATCCTGCTCGGCGCGGGAACGGCCATCTCCGACGCAGTGCTGGACGTCTGCCTGCATCATCACGAGAAGATGGACGGCACCGGCTATCCGCACCGGCTGGCCGGCGAGCAGATCAGCCGGCTGGCGCGCATGGGCGCGATCTGCGACGTGTATGACGCCATCACCTCGGATCGCCCGTACAAAACTGCCTGGGATGCCTCGGGCTCGCTGGCGCGCATGGCGCAGTGGCAGGGGCACTTCGATACCCAGATCCTGCATGCCTTCGTGCGCACGGTGGGCATCTACCCGCTGGGCTCGTTGGTACGGCTGCAGTCCGGGCGGCTCGGCGTGGTCATCGAACACAACGCGCAGCAGCTGACGGCGCCGCGCCTGAAACTGTTCTATTCCACCCGCGCCCGCGCGACGATCGTGCCGGTGGAGCTGGACCTCTCCAGCCCGCAATGCAGCGACCGCATCGTCGGCCGCGAAGACCCCGCGGCCTGGGGCTTCAGCAATCTGGATGCGCTCTGGACCTAGATTGGCGGTCGTAAACGGGGGGCGATGCGACTAGAATGTCGCCCCCCGAATGCGATTCGCCCGGCGAGTCGCTCAGAGAAGAGCTCGTAATGCCCATGACCTGGCTGCCTAGTCCGCCATAGCGCTGCGCCCCCTCGCGTCACTTTGCGACTGCCTGTCATGGGGTGGTCGTGCGCTGCTGTCCGTGCGTTTCGTCGACTGACAGCCGAATCAATCACACCAAAAAACTCGCCTTGTATCGCTGCCGGCCGCCCGTGTCCTGCATGGTGGTGCTTTTGCTCTGGATAGTCCGATGCTGCAATCGATCAAACAAAACTGGTTCTCCAACATCCGCGGCGATGTGCTGTCCGGCCTCGTCGTCGCGTTGGCGCTGATCCCCGAAGCCATCGCCTTCTCCATCATCGCCGGGGTCGACCCCAAAGTTGGTCTCTACGCCTCATTCTGTATCGCCGTGGTGATCGCCTTCGTCGGCGGCCGCCCGGCCATGATCTCTGCCGCCACCGGCCCCATGGCGCTGCTGATGGTGACGCTGGTGCGCGAGCGCGGCCTGCAGTACCTGCTGGCGGCGACGCTGCTCTGCGGCCTGTTGCAGATCGGCGCCGGCTACCTGCGCCTGGGTTCGCTGATGCGCTTTGTATCGCGTTCGGTGGTTACCGGTTTCGTCAACGCGCTGGCCATCCTGATCTTCATGGCGCAGCTGCCGGAACTGATCGGCGCGCCCTGGCTGGTTTACGCCCTGGTGGCGGCGGGCCTGGTGATCATCTACGGCTTCCCCTACCTGACCAAGGCGGTGCCTTCGCCGTTGGTGTGCATCGTGCTGCTGACCGGCCTGGCCATCTGGCTGGGCTGGGACGTGCGCACCGTGGGCGACATGGGCGAACTGCCCGACAGCCTGCCGGTGTTCCTGTTCCCGGACGTGCCGCTGTCGCTGGAAACGCTGTGGATCATCCTGCCGGTGTCGATGACGCTGGCGGTGGTGGGCCTGCTTGAATCGCTGCTCACCGCGGCCATCGTCGACGACCTGACCGACACGCCCAGCGACAAGAACCGCGAGGCCGCCGGCCAGGGCATCGCCAACATCGCCTCGGGCCTGGTGGGCGGCATGGCCGGCTGCGCCATGATCGGCCAGTCGATCATCAACGTCACCTCCGGCGCGCGCGGGCGGCTGTCGACCCTGTGGGCCGGCCTGTTCCTGCTGTTCCTGATCCTGGTGCTGCGCGACTGGGTCGCTCAGATCCCGATGGCGGCCCTGGTCGCCGTCATGATCATGGTGTCCATCGGCACNNATCGGCACCTTCAACTGGGGCTCGATCCGCAACCTGCGCGACCATCCCAAGAGCTCGAGCCTGGTGATGGTGGCCACCGTGGTGGTCACCGTGGCCACCCACGACCTGGCCAAGGGCGTGGGCGCGGGCGTGCTGCTGTCGGCGCTGTTCTTCGCCCGAAAGGTCGGGCGCGTGCTGCACGTGGGCTCCACGCTGTCGGCCGACGGCCACCGCCGCGACTACGTGGTGACCGGCCAGGTGTTCTTCGCCTCGGCCGAAGCCTTCATCGCCGGCTTCGATTTCAGGGAGGTGCTGGGCACCGNNAACGCCTTTGACTACAAGGAAGTGATCGACAAGGTGCGCATCGACGTCAGCCGCGCGCACTTCTGGGACCTGACCGCCGTGGGCGCGCTCGACAAGGTGGTGCTCAAGTTCCGCCGCGAGGGCACGGTGGTGGAGATCATCGGCATGGACGAGGCCAGCGCCACCCTGGTGGACAAGCTGGGCGTGCACGACAAACCGGACGCCGTCGAGCGCCTGATGGGCCACTGAGGAGACCCGGCCATGAGCGAACAAACCCCGCTGATCCACGCCAACGGCCGCGTGCTCGCGGCGCTGGACCCGTCCGTCTACGCCGACAGCGTCACCGACCACGCCGCCTGGGCCGCCTCGCGCCTGGGCGCGCCGCTGGACCTGGTGCACGTGATCGACCGCCGCCACGGCGCCGCCGCCGGCACCAACCTCAGCGGCAGCCTGTCGCTGGGCGCGCAGGAAGACCTGCTGCAGGAACTGGCCCGGCTCGACGAGCAGCGCGGCCGGGTGGACCAGGCCCGCGGCCGCCTGCTGCTCGACCAGGCCCGCACCCGCGCGGCGCAGGCCTTCGGCGTCGAGGCGCAGCCGCGCCAGCGCCAGGGCACGCTGGTGGACACGCTGCTGGAGCTCGAGCAGGACGTACGCCTGTTCGTGGTCGGCAAGCGCGGCGAACACGCCGATTTCGCCAGCGGCCACCTGGGCAGCAACCTCGAGCGCCTGGTGCGTTCGGTGCACCGGCCGGTGCTGGTGGCCTCGCGCGCCTTAAGGGCGCCGGCGCGTTTCCTCATCGCCTTCGACGGCAGCGCCACCACCCGCCGCTGCGTCGACATGGTCTGCGCCAGCCCGCTGCTGCGGGGCCTGGCCTGCGACGTGCTGATGGCCGGCGAAGCCAGCGCGGAGCACCAGGCACAAATGAACTGGGCGCTGGAGACCCTGCGCGCCGCCGGCTTCCAGCCGGAGGCGCAGGTCCAGGCCGGCACGCCGGACGCCGTCATCGCCGAAGTGGCCAAGGCCCGCGGCGCCGACCTGCTGGTGATGGGCGCCTACGGCCATTCGCGCATCCGCAACCTGATCGTCGGCAGCACCACCACCCAGGTGCTGCGCGCCTGCCCGCTGCCGGTGCTGCTGCTGCGCTGACTCAGCGGCGGGTGGTGGGGCCGGCCGCCTGCATCGCCGCCTGGCCCTGCGCCAGGCGCGCCCTCGCCGGCGCATCCAGCCGGGCACGCGTCGCGGCGTCTTCCAGGCTCGCGAACGGGCCGGACGCGTGGCGCGCCGCGAGCAGGCCGGCGACCTGCCCTGCCCCCAGGCCAAGGGCCAGCAGCGATTCGTGCCCGGCGGTATTGAGGTTCATGGTGACGCCCTCCGGGCCTTCCGCCCGCAGCCAAAGCCCGGTACCGAGCGCGGCGTCGAGTTTGCCCGGATCGGACAGGGCGGATTCGCGCAGGGCCGCCAGCGCTTTGCGCGCGGGCCCGAGGCCGCCGACGAAGGCTTCGATGTCACCCATCGCCCCGGCGAAGGCCAGGGTTTCCGCGCGGGCCTGCATCGACGCGTCCATCGTCAGGCCGTAGGTGGTGTCGACGAACGTGGCGATGGCGCGGCGNNGCGCAGATGCAGCTCGCGCAGCAGCATCGTCGGCAGCGGGGAGTCGGGCTGCAGCGCGCGCCGGTCCAGCGCCATGAACGCCTCGAACCATGGCGTGTACGCGGGCACCACGTCCGCCGCCTGCACCGGGCCGATCCAGCGGTGGAACAGCGTGGCCACCACGCCTTCCGAGCTCAGCATCTGCTGGCCGCTGCGCAGGCGCGCGGCGGCGAACTCCGGGCTGAGCGTCTCGCGCGCCAGCGCTTCGCCCCCGCCCTCGAACGGCCGCTGCGCGTGCACGAACAGGTTGCGGCGCACGCCGTCGATGCGCAGCGTGCGGTCGCGGTTGCTCTGCCAGTGCGGCAGGAAAGGGCGCGCGTCGAATCCCTGGTCCTGCGCCAGCAGCGCCGCATTGCGGGTGAGCCGGCGCGCCAGGAGTTGGAAGTGGATGGCGAATCCTTCGTCGAACGCCGTCGGGTAGTCGGTGAGCGTGTAGGCGTGGTGCGGCGTCGTCGAATAGCCCTTGGGCAGGCCCGGCAGCAGCCGGCGCAGGAAGACATGGCCCAGTTCGTGCGCGAAGATTTCCTCGAAACTGCCGTCGGCGACGCTGTCGGCGTCCACCACCAGGTCTACGAAGGGCTCGTCGAGGTAACGCTCGCCGCCTGCCTCGCGCAGCCAGAAGCCGCGGCGCGCGAAACCGCCGTCTTCCGCCGACAGGTAGAGCCAGGTCGTCCCGGGTGACTCCGCCCCGGCCAGACGCTGCGCCTGCGCGTCCAGGGCCAGCATCGTGGCCGTGAAGCCTTCGCGGGCCTCGCGCTGCAGGGCGTCGTGCAGCGGGCCTGTCTCCAGCCGCGTCACGACCGGGACGGGGCGGCCACTGGCATCCGGCTTCGACAGGGGCGCACCTTGTTCCAGGACCGGCGCCAGCAGTCCGAGGCTGGCGGCCAGGGCGGTGGCGGGCAACAACAGGGCCAGCAACGTGGCGGGAAACAGCCAGGTCAAGCGCATGGGGGCGGGCTCCGGTCCCAGGGTCAAAGCCCGGAGCGTAGGCCCTGCCGGCGCCGGTGGCATGGGCCGCAAGTCGGGCCGCCTTGGCCGCGAGCCTCGATTGTTGGCATTTTTGCAACGATAGCTTGTCTTTTTTCCATATTGATGCATTCCGTGTCGAGGCGAATACTGCGCGCCAAGCCCAACGCACTGCCCCATCGGAGCCCGTCATGAATACCGCCTACCTGCTGCTTGGCCGCCTGGGCCTGGCCCTGCTCTTCCTGGTCACCGGCCTTGCCGCGCAGCGCGCCGCGGCCCCGGGCGGTGCCCGGTGATCGCCCTGCGCCCCGCCGCCGAGCGCGGCCACGCCAACCACGGCTGGCTCGATTCCTGGCACAGCTTCTCGTTCGCCGAGTACCACGACCCGGCGCACGTGCACTGGGGCCCGCTGCGCGTGATCAACGAGGACCGCGTGGCCGCCGGCCAGGGCTTCGGCACGCATGGCCACCGCGACATGGAGATCATCAGCTACGTCATCGACGGCGCGCTGGGCCACAAGGACTCGATGGGCAACGCCGCCAGCATCGTGCCCGGCGAAGTGCAGCGCATGAGCGCCGGCACCGGCGTGACGCACTCGGAGTTCAACTACAGCGCCACCGGCACCACGCACTTCCTGCAGATCTGGATCATCCCGAAATACTCGGGCGTGAAGCCGGGCTACGCGCAGAAGACCTTCACCGACGCCGAAAAGCGCGGCCGCCTGCGCCTGGTGGTCAGCCCCGACGGCGCCGAGGGTTCGGTGGACATCCACCAGGACGCGCGCATGTACGCCGGCCTGTTCGACGGCGAGGAAAGCGCCGAGCTGGCGCTGGCACCGGGCCGCCTGGGCTACGTGCACGTGGTGCGCGGCGCGGTGCAGGTGAACGGCCAGGCACTGGGCGCGGGCGACGCGCTCAAACTGCGCGACGAACCGCGGGTCAGCCTGCGCGCTGGCCGCGACGCCGAAGTGCTGGTGTTCGACCTGCCGCCGCTGGACTGAAACCCGCGGGCGGGGCTTGGGCATAATCGGGCGGACCCTTTCGCCGGAGCCGCCCCTTGCGCACCCCCGCCCTCGCCCTGCCCCTGCTGCTGGCCGCGCTGCCGGCCTTCGCCACCGCCCCCGACCTGGCGCCGGTGGCGGAGGCCACACGCAAGACCTTCGAAGTGCCGGGCATCGCCATCGGCATCGTCAAGGACGGCGAGCTGGTTTACGCCGAAGGCTTCGGCGTGCGTGAACAGGGCCAGCCCGCGCCGGTGGACGCCGACACGCGCTTCGCCATTGCTTCGCAAACCAAGGCCTTCACTTCGGCGGCGCTCTCGATCCTGGCCGACGAAGGCAAGCTTTCGCTCGACGACCGCGTCATCGACCACCTGCCCTGGTTCCAGATGAGCGACCCGTTCGTGACGCGCGAAATGCGCCTGCGCGACCTGCTCAGCCACCGCAGCGGCCTGGCCCTGGGCGCCGGCGACCTGCTGTTCTGGCCGACCACGCAGTACTCCACCCGCGAGATCGTGAAGCGGCTGCGGCACGTGCCGCTGGCCACCAGCTTCCGCGCCGACTACGCCTATGACAACGTGCTGTACGCGGTGGCGCAGCTGGTGATCGAGGAAGTCTCGGGCAAACCCTACGGCGATTTCCTGCGCGAACGCATCTTCGCCCCCGTGGGCATGCGCGACACGGTGGTCAACAGCGACCACCTACCCGTCGGCGCCAACGCCGCGGTCGGCCACGCCCAGCCCGGCTTCAGCGGCCCGCTGGTGACGGTGCCGCCGATGACCTGGAGCAACAACCAGGCCGCGGGCGGCATCTACGCCAGCGTCAACGACCTGGCGAAGTGGATGCGCGTGCAGCTGGACGGCGGCGTGCTGGGCAAGGACGATGCCGGCAAGGAGCGCCGCCTGTTCAGCGCCGGACGCCACCGCGCCATGTGGGAGCTGGTGACGCCCATCCGCATTCCCGCCGAACCCGCCGTGCCGGCGCTGGCCCCGGCGCTGCCGCAGTTCGCCGGTTACGGCGAAGGCTGGTCGGTGAGCGAATACCGCGGCAGGAAGCTGGTGTGGCACACCGGCGGCTGGCCGGGCATGGTGTCGCGCGTCACGCTGGTGCCGCAGCTGGACCTGGGCATCGTGGTGCTCACCAACCAGGAAGTCGGCGCCGCCTTCAACGCCGTCACCATGGAGGCGCTGGACCACTACCTGCAGGCGCCGGACACCGACTGGGTGGCCGCCTACGCCGCCGCCGTGGCCAAGGCGCGCTCTGGCGCCGATGAAAAATGGACGGCGCACCAGGCCGCGCGCGACAAGCGCAGCAAGCCTTCGCTGCCGCTGGCGGCCTACGCCGCGACCTACGTTGACCCGTGGTACGGCGACGTCACCGTGGCGCTGGAAGGCAAGGCGCTGGTGATGCGCTTCGCCAAGACGGCGGCGCTGGTCGGCACGCTCGAGCACTGGCAGCACGACACCTTCCTGGTGCGCTGGCACGACCGCGCGCTCAACGCCGACGCCTTCGCCAGCTTCGACCTCACGCCCGACGGCAAGGTGCGCGAGCTGCGGATGGAAGCCGTGTCCTCGCTGACCGACTTCAGCTTCGACTTCCACCACCTGCGGCTGGCGCCGAATCCGGCGCCGGCGCCCTGAAGCGACGCGCTCAGGCCACCGCGGGGCGCGGCATGGGGATTTCCGGCAGCTCGCCGGGCAGCCGCGCCTGCTCGGCCTGCAGCGGGCAGGTCTTGAGCATGTAGGACGCGTCGTAGCTCAGGCGTTCCACCAGGAAATCCACGAAAGCCCGCACCTTCGGCGACGGCACCCGGCCGCGGGTGAACACCGCGCTGAAATCCACGGTCGGGCCGCTCCAGCCGGCCAGCACGCGCACGGCGCGGCCGCTTTCCACGAAGGGCTTGATGCTCACGTCGGCGGCCATCAGCAGGCCTTCGCCGCAGAGCATGGCGCCCTGCAGCGGCGCCGGGTCGTTGGCCACCATGATCGGGCTGACCCCGTAGTCCACGATCTCGCCGTCCACGCCGGCCTTGAGCGGCCAGAAGTAGCGGTTGCCGTGCCGGTGCTTGGTGAAGGCCAGCACGCGGTGGTGCTGCAGGTCGTCCGGATGCAGGGGCTCGCCGTTGCGGGCGATGTATTCGGGGCTGGCGTAGACCTGGGTGCGGAAGCTGTCGAGCCGGCGCGCCACCAGCGAGGAATCCGGCAGGTTGCCGATGCGCAGGGCCACGTCGGTTTCGGTCGCGATCAGGTCCACGGTGTCGTTGGCCAGGTGCAGGTCGATGCGCACCTCGGGATGGCGCTGGTGGAATTCGCCCAGCAGCGGCGAGATCCAAAGGATGCCGATCGAATACGGCGCCGTGACCCGAAGCCAGCCGCGCGGCCCGCCCTGCAGCTGGCCGACGGCGCTTTCGGCCTCTTCCAGCTCGCGGGCGATGCGCACGCTGTGGTCGTGGTACACCGCGCCGGCTTCGGTGAGGCCGAGCTTGCGCGTGGTGCGGTTCAGAAGCTGCGCCCCAAGGCGTTCCTCCAGCTCCTGCACCTTGCGGCTGACGGTGGTCTTGGGCAGCCCGAGCGTGCGCGCGGCGGCGGTGAAACTGCCCTGCTCCACCACCTTGGCGAAGATCAGGGTGTCGTTGAGGTCTCGGGACACGGGGCGGCTCCTTGGGGGGCGTGAAGGGCGATTGGCCCGTTGGCGGGACAATTATTCCCTGAATTGCCGGCTTATCAAGTGCCGGTCGTCGGCCTAGATTGGCGCTCCCCGCCCGGGCTTCCCCGTTACATACCCTCCCCCGCAGGGAAGCCCGGGCTTCTTCCCTTCAAGGCAGCGCCATGGGCATTGTCCCGATTTACCCCGATAATGGGCTAGTCCGTCCCACCAGCGGGACAATCCGCAAACCCGTGCTGGTGCTCGAGGCCTCGGGCGAGCCCGCAGGCGCCGTGGTGGCGGCCCTGCTGGCGGCCGGCCACCCGGTCATCGCCGCCTCCGCCGACGGCGCCTCGCCCCGCCTCGTCGTCGCCGGCGGACCGGAGCTCGTTCGCCTGGCCGGCCACACCCGCACCGAAACCGCCGGCGCCGCGCTGGCCAATGCCGTGCGCCTGCTGCGCCGCCCCCCGGGCGCCGTGGTGGCCATGGTCGGCGGCGCGCTGCGGCGCGGCCGCCTGCTCGACCATCCGGCCGAGCGCCTGCGCGGACTGCTCGACGACGAACTGTTCCCGCACGTGGTCGCCGCCCGCCACCTGGTGCCGCTGCTGGTTGGCTCCGGCGCACCCACGCACTACGTCGTGGTCGGCGGGCCCGCCGCGGAAACGCCGTGGTCGGGTTACGGCCAGGCCTCGGTGGCCTCGGCCGCGCTGCGCATGTTCAGCCGCGCCCTGCGCGAGGAAACCCTGCAAACCGCCGTGCGCGTGCAGCAGCTGTCCGTGTGCGCGCCGCTGCGCACGCGCGAACAGGGCGAACACGCCTGTCCCGACTGGCCCGAACCGGCCGAATTGGGCCAGCAGGTGGTGAACCTGCTGGCCACGCCCGGCTACGAGGCGGTGGTGCGTTTCGACCGCCGCCGGCCGGCCTGATCCCTTCTTTCATTTCCCCCCGAGGTCCCCCATGAACCGCCATCCCCTCCCCCGCCTCGCCCGCGCCGCCACCTTCGCGCTCACCCTGGCCGTGCTGGCCGCCTGCGGCAGCGAAGCCCAGGAACACGGCAGCCTCGCGCCGGCACAAGTCTCGGTGGCGCCCGTGGTTTCGCGCCCGGTCGCGCATTGGGACGAGTTCACCGGCCGCATCGCCGCGGTGGAAACCGTGGAGCTGCGCCCGCGCGTGTCCGGCTACATCGAAAGCGTGAACTTCCGCGAAGGCCAGGAAGTGAAGAAGGGCGACGTGCTGTTCGTGCTCGACGCCCGCAGCTACCGCGCCGAACTCGACCGCGCCCAGGCCGAGCTCAGCCGCGCCCGCAGCGAAGCGGCGCTGGCCGGCAGCGAGCTGGCGCGCGCCCGCAAGCTGGCGGCGGAGAAACTCATTTCGGCCGAGCTGCTCGAACAGCGCCGCGCC
>DNNT01000068.1 GCA_003497545.1 Arenimonas sp.
TGGCGTGCCGGCGCGCTTCGCGGCGCAGCACGTTTTCGTGGTGCAGCGGGAAACGCAGCGAGTAGTGGCGCAGGTCCTCGGGCGTGTCGCCGATGGTGAACACGGCGCGGTCGTACCAGTGCGCGTCGCGCGCGAATTCGATGGCGACCTTGCGTTCGTCCGGGCTGAGCGCGCGCAGCAGCGCCGCCCATTCGCGGGTGGCCAGCGGCACGCGTTCGATCTCCCAAAGCTCCAGCGCGCGCACCAGGCCCGGGTGGCCGGCGACGCGGGCGCGCAGTGCGGGATCCTTCGAGGGTTCCAGCGGGCACAGCGCATAGGGCTGGCCGCTGCGGTCGGCGGCCAGGAAACCGTGGAAAGTGGCGGTGCCGGCGGCCTGCACGTACAGCGCCTTCGCCGCGTCGTGCTGGCCCAGGCGCTCGCGCAGGCGCGCTTCGAAATACATCCAGCGCGGGTCCTGGCGCTGCGCGGCGGGCATGCGTTCGATGGCGCGCAGGGCGCCGGCGTCGTCGCGCCGGTGCATGGCTTCGCGGGCGCGCCATTCGTGCAGGCGTTCGTCGTAGGCGGTCTCGGGCACGGCGTCGAGCCGCTGCTGCGCACCGGGCAGGTAGGAGGCCACGGTCCACAGCGCCACCTGGTAGAGCACCTTGCCGCGTTCGGCTTCGCTCAAATCCAGGGCCGGCGCCAGCGTGGCCAGCTGCGCTTCGGCGGCGTCGGGCGAACGCTTGGCCAGGCGCGCCAGGCCTTCGGCGGCGATGGCGCGGCTGCGCGGGGTCTTCGGCCAGGCGGCGGCGCGGGCGTGCGGCGCATCGAGGAAGTCTGCGTAATCGCGGGCCAGCGCGGCGTCGCTGGCCGGCAGGCCGCCGGCGAGGAAACGCACCAGGCCGGTCTGCCCCGCGAGCGCGGCCAGTTCGATGCGCTGCCAGCGCAGGTCGGCATCCAGCTGGCCCAGCGACTGCAGCGATTTGAAGGGCGTGTCGCAGGCCGCCGGCAGCGCTTCGCCGGTGAGCCAGAGCGCGCGGCCGTCGGCGATCCAGGCGGCGTCGGTGGCGCCGGTGGCCAGGCGCGCGGCGAGGTGGGCGCAGCGCAGGTCGGCGGCGGGATTGTCGCGGTAGTCGGCCAGGAAATCGGCCCAGCGCGACTGCTTCGCCAGCTCGCGCAGCCAGGCCTCGCGCAGCCAGTCGGCGGCGGCGGTGCCGTCGTGCCGGCGCAGGGCGGCGCGAACCTGGTTCGCGGGCGCACTGGCGAGCTGTTTGCGCAGCTGGGTCGCGTCGATCCAGGGCAGCAGCGGGTGGTCGGCCACGCGGGCACGGCCGGCGACATCCAGCTGGCCCAGTTCGGCCAGGCGGAAGGCCTCGAGCACGGCCCGGCGTTCGCCGGACAGGTCGGGCGGGCGGTCCTGCGCCAGGCTGGCGCCAGCCAGCAGGCAAAGGGCCAGGAAACTCGGAATTCGGCGCGACATGAGGCAGAGTCTAGCCCATGGTCTCCGTCTCCTCCGCCCACCGCGCGGCCCGCGCCGCATGAGCCTGGCCTGGTTGCTCTACCTCGCCCTCGGGGCGGTGGCGGGCGTGCTGGCCGGCCTGCTGGGCATCGGCGGCGGGCTGGTGCTGGTGGCCGCGCTGGTGTGGCTGCTGCCCACCCAGGGCGTGCCCGCCGAACAGGCCGTGCACGTGGCCCTGGCCACCGCGCTGGCCAGCATCGTGCTCACCGGCCTGTCGTCGGCGCGCGCGCACCACCGGCGCGGCAGCGTGCTCTGGCCCACGGTGGCCTGGCTGGTGCCGGGGCTGGTGCTGGGCGGCTGGCTGGGCAGCGGCCTGGCCACGTCGCTGGACGGCGCCTGGTTGCGCGCCTTCATCGCGGTGTACTGCTACCTGGCCGCCGCGCAGATGGCGCTCGACTGGCCGCGTTCGCGGCTCGAACGCGCCGACGCGCCGCGCGGCCCGGGCTACACCGCCGCAGGCGCCGGCATCGGCGCGGTGTCGGCGCTGGTGGGGATCGGCGGCGGCAGCATGACGGTGCCGCTGCTGGTCTGGCGCGGCGTGCGGCCGGTGCGGGCGGTGGGCACGTCCAGCGCCTGCGGCGTGGCCATCGCCCTGGCCAGCGCCGCCGGTTACGCCCTGCAGGGCGCGCCCCAGGGCCTGCCCGCGGGCAGCTGGGGTTACGTGTTCCTGCCCGCCGCGGTGGGTATCGCCCTGGCCTCGGTGCTGACGGCGCCCTGGGGCACCCGGCTGGCCCACCGCATCAGCGGTCCGGCCCTGCGCCGGCTGTTCGCGGTCTTCCTGGCGGTGGTCGGTACCAGCGTCTGGCTGGCTCCCTGAACAGAACCGGGCCGGACTGTCCAAAATCGCTAACGGGCTTAGATGACGTGACCGTTGTCACGTTTTGACGTTTTCTTTACAAGGGAAGGCAGCCGGGGCATTGGGGGCAAGGCGCCGGCACCACCAACCCATGGGGAATGCAATGAAGACCATCCGTACTACCCGCCTGAGCCAGGCGGTCCGCGGTGCATTGCTGTTCGCGCTGATCCCGGCGGCGGTCGCCGCGCAGGACGCGCCGGCCGAAGACGAGGTCAAGACGCTCGATCGCATCGAGGTCACCGGCACGCGCATCAAGACCTCGGAAGCCGAAGGCCTGGTGCCGGTCCAGCGCATCACGCGCGAGGACATCGACCGCAGCGGCCTGACTTCCGTCGCCGACATCATCCAGTCCCTGACGGGCTCGGGTTCGGCGCTCAACACCAAGTTCAATTCCAGCGGCAACTTCGGCTTCCCGCCGGACGGCAGCGGCGTCGGCGCGGGTTCCGCGCAAGCCGACCTGCGCCACCTGGGTTCCAAGCGCGTGCTGGTCCTGGTGGACGGCGTGCGCTGGGTCAACGAAGCCTCCGCCTCGGGCGTGGGTTCGTCCACCGACCTCAACACCATCCCGCTGGCCATCATCGAGCGCATCGAAGTGCTCGAGGACGGCGCGTCCTCGCTGTACGGCTCGGACGCCATCGCCGGCGTGATCAACATCATCACCCGCAAGGACTTCGAGGGCATCTCGGTCAACGCCCAGTACGGCCAGTACAGCGAAGGCGACGGCGCCACCTCGTCCATCGACCTGGCCTGGGGCGGCAGCACCGACCGCGCCAACTTCTTCCTGGGCCTGAGCTACACCGACCAGGAAGTGATCTATTCGCGCGACCGCGAGCAGTCGGGCTTCCCGGTGCCCGGCACCGGCGTCGCCTTCGGCAGCTCGGGCACGCCCACCGGCCGCTTCATCTTCGTCGACCCCAACACCGGCGAAGTGCTCGACATCACGCCCAACAACGGCGCCAGCGACCCGACCTACGACGGTTCGCAGATCGGCTGCGTGCGCACCGACGACTACCACTGCTTCGCCACCGCCGACCGCTTCAACTTCTCGCAGTACAACCTGCTGCTGACGCCGTCCGAGCGCATGGGTGCCTTCGGCCAGGTGCGCTTCGAGTTCAGCGACGCGGTGAGCGGTTACGCCAAGGTGCTGTACAACCGCCGCGAATCCACCAACCAGGCCGCGCCCGAGCCGCTGTTCCTCGGCCCCGAGGCCGGCACCGGCAACCCGCTGGCCGACAACATCTTCATTTCGGCCCTGAACCCGTACAACCCGTTCGGCTTCGACCTCGATTCGGCCACCAACCTGATCCTCATCGGCCGTCGCCCGGTCGAGGGCGGTGCGCGCGTGTTCGAGCAGGACGTGGACACCTGGTACCTGGGCGCCGGCCTCGAGGGCGTGTTCGACGCCGGCCAGCGCACGCTGTACTGGGACGTCAACGTGGCCTTCAGCGAAAACAAGGCCGAGCAGACCAACTTCGGCAGCTACAACATCCGCAACATCGCCCTGGCCCTGGGCGACCCGGCGGCCTGCGCGGCCGTGGCCGGCTGCACGCCACTGAACATCTTCGGCGGCCCGGGCACCATCACGCCGGCCATGCTGGCCTGGATCCAGCCGATCGTGCGCGACGAGAGCCAGAACGAACTGGCGCTGTTCACCGCCAACCTCTCCGGCAGCCTGTTCGACCTGCCGGCCGGTTCGGTGGATTTCGCCGCGGGCCTGGAACACCGCCGCCTCGAGGGCTGGTACCAGCCCGACGCGCTCACCATCGCCGGCGACTACAACGGCGTGCCGTCCCTGCCCACCTCGGGCAAGTACGACGTGAGCGAGCTGTTCTTCGAGCTCAACTTCCCGCTGCTGCAGGACACCGAAATCGGCCAGAAGCTCGACTTCACCGTGGCCGGCCGCTACTCGGACTACTCCACCGGCATCTCGGAGTTCACGCCCAAGTACGGCCTGCGCTTCCAGCTGGTCGAGGAACTGGTGCTGCGTGCCAGCTACGCCGAGGGGTTCCGCGCGCCGTCGATCGGCGAGCTGTTCGGTTCGGCCAGCCGCTTCGACGCCCAGCTCAACGACCCCTGCGACACGCCGCTGCTGAACCCGTCGCTGGCCGGCAACTGCGCCGCGCTGGGCGTGCCGGCCAACTACCAGCAGCCGAACCCGCAGATCTCGGTCACCACCGGCGGCAACGACCAGCTGGACCCGGAAAGCTCCACGAGCTTCTCGGCCGGTTTCATCTGGAGCCCGGGTTTCCTCGAGGATTCGGCCTGGGCCGAGCGCGTGGACTTCGAGGTCACCTACTACCGGCATGAGATCGAAGGCGCCATCCAGGCCATCGACGCCCAGACCCAGCTCGACCTGTGCGTGCAGACCCTGGACGCGCTGTACTGCGACGGCATCACCCGCGCGTCCACCGGCGGCATCAACGGCTTCAACAACCGCCTGACCAACCTCGGCACCATCGACACCGACGGCTGGGACGTGGACCTGTTCTGGGTGTTCCCCGCCACCGACTTCGGCCAGTTCAAGGCGTCGTGGCGCAACACCTTCGTCGGCGACTACCAGGCCGTCGGCGCCGCCGGCCAGGTGCAGCCGCAGGGCCCGGGCATCGAGGTGGTGGACAGCGCCATCCCGGAGTGGACCTCGAACTTCACCCTGGACTTCAAGCGCGGCAACTTCGACGCCGCCTGGACGCTGCGCCACATCAGCGAACTGCGCGAGGAATGCGGCCGGGCCGTGGGCTTCCCGGTGTGCAGCAACCCGGCCACCGGCACCAACGTGCTCGAGGCGATCACCTACAACGACCTGCAGTTCGGCTACCGCTTCGAGGACTTCAGGGACCTGCGCATCGCCGTGGGCGTGAACAACGTCTTCGACGAGGACCCGCCGATCTGCCTGTCCTGCTCGCTCAACGGCTACGACGCGTCCACCTACGACATCCCGGGTGGCCGCTTCTGGTACCTGCGCGCCGACATCAAGTTCTGACCGGTTCGCGATTCACCGCGTGACGAAGGGCCGGCGGGAAACCGCCGGCCCTTTCATTTGGCTCTTCTCCCGAGTCCGGGACCGGCGCCGTCGCCACGGTGG
>DNNT01000305.1:0-5059 GCA_003497545.1 Arenimonas sp.
GGGGCGGCCGGGGCCTGCACGGGGCCCTTGTTCCATTCAAGGAACAGCAGGAAGGCGACGGCAAGCCAGGCGATCAGCAGGAAGGAACGGGTCTGGTTCATGGGCAGGAGGCGGGCGCCAGCGCGAAGCCGGGGCCGGCTCGGGGTCTCGGTCAGGATTCTGAGGCGGGGCGCTCGCGCGCCACCGGGGAGTCCGGCATTGTGCCGGCAGGGGGCGTGGGCTTCAACGACCGCGCCCGCTCCAGCAGTTGCAGCCACTGGGCGCGCAGTTCGTCGGAGGACAGGGCGGAGGCGCCGGGCTGTGCGATCAGCACGTAGTCGCCGGGCGGCAGCTGGTGGCGTTCGCGCCGGAAGGTTTCACGGACGAGCCGCTTGATGCGGTTGCGGCCAACGGCCCGTTTGTCGACCTTCTTGGACACGGCAACGCCGAGCCGTGGCGCATTGGCCTCGGCCCGGACGTGGGCGAACAACCGCAACTGGGGACTGGAGAGCCGGCGTCCCGCCTTGAACACCGCCTGGAACTCGGCGGAAACGCGCAGGCGCGCGCTGGGCGGGAAATCGCTCGGCGGAACGGGCGGGGAGATACTCACGACCCGTTCGGGTGCCGCCGGCAGGCCGGCGGCAACGCGTCAGACCGCGAGGCGGGCGCGACCCTTGGCACGACGACGCGAGAGGACCTTGCGGCCGTCGGCGGTCTTCATGCGGGCGCGGAACCCGTGGTCGCGCTTGCGCTTGAGGTTGCTGGGCTGGTACGTGCGCTTGGTGGCCATGGTGGCACCCCGGTAAGAGTTTTGGGCGGAAAAGACTGCGGACTATAGCGGTTTGCCCAAACCCCCGTCAAGCCAAATCCGCGTGGCGGCCACGGCCCCGCGGCGCTAGACTGCACGACCCCGATCACTTATCCACAGCGCCTCCCCGGCGCTGGCCCCCGGAATTTCGCTTGAACATGGATGCTGCCTGGCCGCGTTGCCTGGAACGACTGGAAGCCGAACTGCCGGCCGAAGAGGTACACACCTGGCTGCGGCCGCTGCAGGTGGAGTCCCACCCCGACGGCCTGACGCTGTACGCCCCCAATGAATTCGTGGTGGACCAGGTGCGCGAGCACTACCTGGCCCGGATCCGCGAACTGGTGGCCCACTTCGCCGGCAGCCCGGCGGCGGTGGCCCTGGCGGTGGGCTCGCTCAACCGCGGCGCGCCCGCCCGGACCAGCGCGGCTCCCGCCGCCAGTCCCGGCCGCGCCCCGGCCGGCCCCGAGTTCAACGGCAACCTCGACCCGCACTACACCTTCGAGAACTTCGTCGAAGGCCGCAGCAACCAGCTCGGCCGCGCCGCGGCCCTGCAGGTGGCGCAGAACCCGGGCAAGGCCTACAACCCGCTGCTGCTGTACGGCGGCTCGGGCCTGGGCAAGACCCACCTGATGTACGCGGCTGGCAACCTCATGCGCCAGAACAGCCCGGGCATGCGCGTGATGTACCTGCGCTCCGAGCAGTTCTTCAGCGCCATGATGAAGGCCCTGCAGGAAAAGTCGATGGACCAGTTCAAGCGCCAGTTCCAGCAGGTGGACGCGCTGCTGATCGACGACATCCAGTNNTCTTCCACACCTTCAACGCGCTGTTCGACGGCAAGCAGCAGATCATCCTGACCTGCGACCGCTACCCGCGAGAGGTGGAAAACCTCGAGACGCGTCTCAAGACCCGCCTGACCTGGGGCCTGAGCGTGGCGATCGAGCCGCCCGACTTCGAGACCCGCGCCGCCATCCTCACCGCCAAGGCGGCCGAGCGTTCGGTGAAGCTGCCCGAGGACGTGGCCTACCTGATCGCCAAGCGCATGCGTTCGAACGTGCGCGACCTCGAGGGCGCCCTGAACACCCTGGCGGCCCGCTCGAACTTCATGGCGCGGCCCATCACCGCCGAATTCGCCCAGGAAACCCTGCGCGACCTGCTGCGCGCGCAGCAACAGGTGGTGTCCATCAGCAATATCCAGAAGACCGTGGCAGACTACTACCAGCTGCGCATGGCGGACCTCTTGTCGAAGCGGCGGACGCGCTCCCTGGCCCGTCCGCGGCAGATGGCGATGGCCCTGAGCAAGGAACTGACCGAGCACAGCCTGCCGGAAATCGGCGACGCATTCGGGGGAAGGGACCACACCACCGTCATGCACGCCTGCAAGGTCGTGCGCGAACTGCGCGAGATCGACGGCAAGCTGCGCGAGGACTGGGACAAGCTGCTGCGCAAACTCAGCGAGTGAGCGTGGAACCCGTTTCTGCACCACCTGTGGACAAGTTGGGGAGCGTTTTCGAGGCGAAAATCTATCCACAGCTTTCCACAGCCAGTCCCGGGCCCGACGCACAGGCTTGTGACTCGCGATAAAGCTTTAATAATCAAAAAGTTACGATAGTTATCCGGCGTTTTTTCCGCCTCCACCGCCACCAGTTTTTGATTTATCCACTCTTTGGAGCTTGGGGACCCGCATGCGTTTCAGCCTGACGCGAGAAGTTCTGCTCAAACCCCTGCAGCAGGTCGTGAACGTGGTCGAACGCCGGCAGACGCTGCCGGTGCTCGCCAACCTGCTGGTCACGGTCGAAGGCAACAAGCTGTCCATGACCGGCACCGATCTCGAGGTCGAGATGGTCGCCCGCACGGACGTCGACGATGCCCAGCCGGGTGAAACCACCATCCCCGCCCGCAAGCTCTTCGAAATCGTCCGGGCCCTGCCCGACGGCAGCAAGGTGACCCTCAGCCAGTCCGGCGACAAGGTGACCGTGCAGGCCGGCCGCAGCCGGTTCACCCTGGCCACCCTGCCCGGCAACGACTTCCCGGCCGTCGAGGACCTCGACCTGGTCGAACGCATCCGCGTGCCGGAAGCCGCCCTCAAGGAGCTGATCGAGCGGACCGCGTTCGCCATGGCCCAGCAGGACGTGCGTTATTACCTCAACGGCCTGTTGCTGGACCTGCGCGAAGACAGCCTGCGCTGCGTGGCCACCGACGGCCACCGCCTGGCCCTGTGCGAAGCGCCCCTGCCGGCCGGCGCCCAGACCCGCAAGCAGATCATCCTGCCGCGCAAGGGCGTGCTGGAACTGCAGCGCCTGCTCGAAGGCGGCGACCGCGAGGTCGAGCTGGAAGTGGGCCGCAACCACCTGCGCATGCGCCGCGAGGACGTCACCTTCACCTCCAAGCTCATCGACGGCCGCTTCCCCGACTACGACGCCGTGATCCCCATCGGCGCCGACAAGGAAGTGAAGCTCGACCGCGAAGGCCTGCGTGCCGCCCTGCAGCGCGCCGCCATCCTGTCGAACGAGAAGTACCGCGGCGTGAAGCTGGAGATCAGCCCGGGCCAGCTGCGCATCGTGGCGCACAACCCCGAGCAGGAAGAGGCCCAGGAAGAGATCGAGGCCGAAACCAAGGTCGACGGCCTGAGCATCGGCTTCAACGTGACCTACCTGTTGGACGCCCTGAGCGCCCTGCGCGAGGACACGGTCATCATCAACCTGCGCGACGCCAACTCGTCGGCCCTGGTGCGCGAGGCCAGCCACGAGCGCAGCCGCCACGTGGTGATGCCGCTGCGGCTGTGACCGGAACGGCGTCCGCGTTGCCCCACCGCCCGGCCTTTGCCGGGCGGTGCCGTTTTGAAGGCCGGCGAAGCCCGCCCGCCCGGAGTTCCACGTGCGCCTGACCCGGCTCGACATCCAGAACCTGCGCTGCCTGGCCGGGGTGGAGTTCCGCCCGGCGCCCGGCCTGAACCTGGTGACCGGCGGCAATGGCGCGGGCAAGACCAGCCTCATGGAGGCCGTGCACCTGTTGGGCTACGGCCGCTCGTTCCGGGGCCGGGTGCGCGACGGCCTGATCCGCAGCGGCCAGCCGGCCCTGTCGGTATACGCCGAGTGGCTGGACGGCCAGGGCCGGGCCCGACGCGCCGGCCTGCGCCACACCGGCGGCGACTGGGAAGCCCGGCTCGACGGCGCCCCGGCGCCCAGCCTCACCGAACTCTGCGCCGAGCTGGCCGTGGTCAGCTTCGAGCCCGGCAGCCATGAGCTGATCGCCGGGGGTGCGGAACACCGTCGCCGCTTCCTGGATTGGGCCCTGTTCCACGTGGAACCGGAGTTCCTTCCGGTCTGGCGGCGTTATGCCCGGGCCCTGAAGCAGCGCAACGCCCTGCTCAAGCGGGGGCCGTCGCCCGGCGCCCTGGATCCCTGGGACCAGGAGCTGGCCGGCTCCGGCGAACAGCTCAGCAGCCTGCGGGCCGATTACCTGGCCCGGCTGGAGCCGGTGCTGGCCGGGACGGCCGGGGAATTCCTGCCGGAGCTGGGCCGCGCCGGCCTGCAGTTCCTGCCGGGCTGGCGCCGGGCGGAACACCCGCTGGCTGACGCCCTGCTGCTGGCCCGGGAGCGCGACCTGGTCCAGGGCTACACCAGCGTGGGTCCGCACCGGGCTGATTGGCGGGTGGATTATCTCGGCCTGCCTGGGCGGGAAGCCCTGTCGCGGGGTCAGGAAAAGCTCACCGCCCTCGCCTGTGTGCTGGCCCAGGCACGGTCCTTTGCCGCCGACCGGGGAGAGTGGCCGCTGGTCTGTCTGGATGACCTGGCCTCGGAGCTGGACCAGGCCCACCTGCGCCAGGCCCTGGGCTCGGTGCTGGCCTCGGGCGCCCAGGTGCTCCTGACTGCCACGGAAGCCCCCGCCATCCTGACCGGCGAGCTGCTCCCGGCAGCGACGTTCCACGTGGAACGCGGGCAACTCCGCGCCGCCTGAAGCCTTGGGACAGTCCCCGGCCCCGCAGCGGCCCGCAGCGGCGTCGTAACCGCAACCCGCTACCCGGAGGCGCCTTGCCCCCGGGCGGCCGCCTCGCCCACGTGAAGGGCCTAAGCGGTATACTCGGACACATTATTTATAGGCGTGCTGTGCCGCCCCGCCGGGGCGCCGGGGCGCCGCCGTGGACCCAGAGAACACGCCTCCGATGACCGATATCCCCACCCCGCCGCAGACCCCCGCCAACACCACCTACGATTCCAGCAAGATCACCGTGCTGCGCGGCCTCGAGGCCGTCCGCAAGCGGCCGGGCATGTA
>DNNT01000305.1:5110-10251 GCA_003497545.1 Arenimonas sp.
CCACCAGCAGGAATACGCCCTGGGCGAGCCGGTCTACCCGCTCAAGACCGTCGGCCCCTCCACCCGCCGCGGCACCCAGCTGCGTTTCCTGCCCAGCGCCGAGATCTTCACCGACGTCGAGTTCCACTACGACATCCTGGCCAAGCGCCTGCGCGAGCTGAGCTTCCTCAACTCGGGCGTGCGCATCGAGCTGGTGGACGAGCGGGGCGAGGGCAAGCGCGACGTTTTCGAGTACGAAGGCGGCATCCGCAGCTTCGTGGAACACCTGGCGGCGCTAAAAACCCCGCTGCATCAATCGGTTATCTCTGCCACGGGTGAAAAGGACGGCATCGTCGTCGATATCGCCGTGCAGTGGACCGACGCCTACCAGGAAACGATGTTCTGCTTCACCAACAACATCCCGCAGAAGGACGGCGGCACCCACCTGATCGGCTTCCGCGCGGCGCTCACCCGCACGCTCAGCAACTACATCGAGCAGAACGGCATCGCCAAGCAGGCCAAGATCTCGCTGTCCGGCGACGACATGCGCGAAGGCATGATCGCCGTGCTGTCGGTGAAGGTGCCCGACCCGAGCTTCAGCTCGCAGACCAAGGAAAAGCTGGTCAGCTCCGAAGTGCGCCCGGCGGTGGAAGCCGTCATCGGCCAGAAGCTCGAGGAGTTCCTGCAGGAGCGCCCGAACGAAGCCCGCGCCATCGCCGGCAAGATCGTCGACGCCGCCCGTGCGCGCGAAGCCGCGCGCAAGGCGCGCGACCTCACCCGTCGCAAGGGTGCGCTCGACATCGCCGGCCTGCCCGGCAAGCTCGCCGACTGCCAGGAAAAAGACCCGGCGCTGAGCGAACTCTTCATCGTCGAGGGTGACTCGGCCGGCGGCTCCGCGAAGCAGGGCCGCAACCGCAAGACGCAGGCGATCCTGCCGCTCAAGGGCAAGATCCTCAACGTGGAACGCGCGCGCTTCGACCGCATGCTCTCCAGCGCGGAAGTCGGCACGCTGATCACCGCGCTCGGCACCGGCATCGGCAAGGACGAGTACAACCCGGACAAGCTGCGCTACCACCGCATCATCATCATGACCGACGCCGACGTCGACGGCTCGCACATCCGCACGCTGCTGCTGACGTTCTTCTACCGGCAGATGCCCGAGCTCATCGAGCGCGGCCACGTCTACATCGGCCTGCCGCCGCTGTACAAGATCAAGCAGGGCAAGAACGAGCTCTACCTCAAGGACGACGGCGCGCTCAACGCCTACCTCGTGAACAACGCCGTCGAAGGCGCCGAACTGCGCCCGGCCGACGGCGTGCCGCCGGTGTCCGGCGCGCAGCTCGAGAAGCTGCTGCTCGACTACGTCGCCGCGCGCGAAACCATCTCGCGCTTCGCGCACCGCATCGACCCGCCGGTGCTCGAGGCCATGCTGGAAATGCCGCCGGTGTCGGCCGAGCAGTTCGCCACGCCCGGCGCGCTCGACGGCTGGTGCGCCGAACTCGAGCGCCGCCTCAACGCCACCGGCCTCGGCCGCGCGCGTTACGGTTTCTCGGTGCAGGCCGGCAACGAGGAAGGCCAGCCGGCCGCGCTCGTCATCGCCAAGCAGCACCACGGCCTTGCGTCCACCCAGGTGCTCGCCGCGGCGCAGCTGCTGGGCGGCGAACTTCGCCAGGTCAACGAAGTGGCTACCGCGCTGCAGGATCTGCTGCAGGAAGGCGCCAGCGTGGCGCGCGGCGGCAAGAGCCAGCCGGTCACGCGTTTCCTGCAGGCGCAGGAATGGCTGCTCGAGGAAGCCAAGAAGGGCCGCATGATCCAGCGCTTCAAGGGCCTGGGTGAAATGAACCCCGAGCAGCTGTGGGAAACCACGGTGAACCCCGAGACGCGCCGCCTGCTGAAGGTGCGCATCGAGGACGCCGTCGCCGCCGACCAGATCTTCTCGACGCTGATGGGCGACGTGGTGGAGCCGCGCCGCGTCTTCATCGAAGACAACGCGCTGCGTGTCGCCAACCTCGACGTCTGAGCCTTCGCCGGCGCTGCTGCCCGCGGTGCCGGCGCGACCGGGCACCGCCTGGCTGCTCGGTCATTTCGCGCTCGACGTCGGGCTCTACCTCGCGCTGACCCTGCTGCTGACGGTCGTCGCCGTCGCCGCCTTGCTCGCCGCCGGTGAACGCATCGCCACGCCCGGCGGTACGCACACCCCCCTGTTCATTGCCGCGGCACTCGCGGCCACCGCACTCGCCGGGCTGGCCCTGTGGCCCTGGCGCCGGCCGAAGGGCGGCCCGGTGGGCGGCCCGCTTCCCTGGCGTGAATCCCTGGCGATCGCCGCCTTTGCCGGCCTGTTCGCGCAGGCCCTGCCCTGGGTTGCGACCCGGCTCGGACTGCCGCTCGACCCCAGCAACGCCGAACCGCTGATGGCGCTGCTGGCGCAGAAGCCGTGGCTGGCCGTGCTGCTCGTTGTCGGCCTGGCCCCGGTCGCCGAGGAACTGTTCTTCCGCGGCGTGCTGCTTCGCCGCTTCGCGCTCGCCGGCCGGCCCTGGCTCGGGTTGTGGTGCACCGCCGGCCTGTTCGCGCTCGCCCACGAGTTGGTGGCCGACGGCCCTCTGCTGCCGAGGCTCGCCACCATCGGGCTTTACCTGGCCCTCGGCCTGGTCTTCGGCGGCGTCTACCTGCGCACCGGACGCCTTGCCGCTGCGGTTGCGGCGCATGCCGTGGCCAACGCGATCGCCCTGCTCCTGGCGACGTATTCGGTCGCCTAGGGGCGGGGTTACACTGTCGGCCTTCGCGGTTTCGGGTCGGAGCCGCGTATCCCCGGGAACCCTATGAGCAAGCGACACCTTTACCTGCTGGCCCTGGCGATCATCGCCGCCGCCGTCTCGGCGATGTACTACAAGTGGAAGGTGCTGGAGTTCCCCGTGCAGCCCGACGCCCAGGTCCAGGTGTGGACCGTGCAGGCGCACGTCGAATACCAGCCGCGCAAAGGTGCGAACACCGTCACGCTGCAGCTGCCGGCCGATACGCCGGGATGGACCGTACTGGAAGAACGCTTCGTTGCACGCAACTACTCGAAACTCGAGGAGAAGGGTGACAGCGGCCGCGAGGTGCAGTGGGCCATCCGCCGCGCCATCGGCGAGCAGGACCTCTATTACCGCGCCACCATCGTGCGCGCCGAGCAGCGCGAACCCGCCGGCCTCGCCATCGAACCCGAGATCGCCGCGCCGGCCGAACTGGAAGAGCCCTATGCCACCGCCGCGCAAACCCTGCTCGACCAGGTGCGCGAGCGTTCGTCCAACACCGTCACCTACGCGCGCGAACTGCTGCGCCGCCTGAACCAGTCCGACCGCAGCGAGGAAGTGCAGCTGCTGGCCGAGAAGTATGGCGAGGACGACGTCGCCCGCACCGAGTTCATCGTGCACCTGCTCGCGTCGCGAAACATCCCGGCGCGCGTGGTCTACGGCATCCGCCTGGCCGAAGGCGAGACCGATGCCGACGCCAATGTCGAGGCGCGCATGCAGACCTGGCTGATCGTGCACGACGGCCTGGCCTGGACCATGCTCGACCCGCGCACGAACGCCGAGGGCACGCCGTCCGACCTGTTCCTGTGGAGCACCAGCGGCAAGCCGCTGCTCACCATCGACGGCAACCCGCCGACCGCGCTGATGTTCACGGTGAAGGGCAACCTCGCCGATGCCATGGCCACCGCCGAGCGCCGCCTCGAGGTGCAGGACGCCAACCTCGTGCGCTACTCGCTGCTCAGCCTGCCACTGCAGGCGCAGGAAACCTACCGCATCCTGCTGATGGTGCCGATCGGCGCCTTCATCATGCTGCTCCTGCGCAACCTGGTGGGCGTGAAGACCTACGGCACCTTCATGCCGGTGCTGATCGCGCTGGCCTTCCGCGAGACGGCGCTGGTGGCCGGCGTGGTGCTGTTCGTGCTGGTGGTGGGCTTCGGCCTGCTGGTTCGCTTCTACCTCGAGCGCCTGCGCCTGCTGCTGGTGCCGCGCCTGACCGCCATCCTCATCCTGGTGGTGTTGCTGATGGCGGCGGTGAGCGTGCTGTCGAACCGACTCGGCATCGAAGTGGGCCTGTCGGTGGCGCTGTTCCCGATGGTCATCATGGCCATGACGATCGAGCGCATGTCGGTGGCCTGGGACGAGCGCGGCGCCGGCACCGCCCTGCGCGAAGGCGTGGGCACGCTGGTGGTGGCCGCGCTGGCCTACGTGGTGATGAGCTGGCCGCCGCTGGAACACCTGGTCTTCGTGTACCCCGAGGTGCTGCTGGTGCTGTTCGCGCTGGCGCTGCTGCTGGGCCGCTACTCCGGCTACCGCCTCAACGAGCTTGTGCGCTTCCGTGCGCTGGNNGGCGCGCGAGCCCGATCCGATCGTGGCGGCGCCGGAAAAGCCCGCGCCCGAGGCGAAGGCCTGAGCGATGGCCCTGTTCAATCCCTTCAAGGTCGCCAAGCGCCTGCGCCACATCGGCCTCGTGGGCATCGGCCAGCGCAACGCGCACTACGTGCTGATGCACAACCCGCGCAAGTTCTACCCGCGCGTGGACGACAAGCTGCTCACCAAGAAGCTGGCCATCAAGGCCGGCTTGCCCGTGCCCGACCTCTACGCCGTGGTGCGCGAGGAGCACGAGATCGCCGAGCTGCACAAGAAGCTCGAGGGTCGCGACAGCTTCGTGGTGAAGCCGGCGCACGGATCCGGCGGCGACGGCATCCTGGTGATCACCGGACGGCGTGGCGACAAGTACCGGCGCGCCAGCGGCTCGCTGATGTCGCGCGACGAGTTCGAACACCACCTGTCGAACGGCCTGTCCGGGCTGTTTTCGCTTGGCGGCCAGCCCGACCACCTGATCGTCGAATACTGCGTGCAGTTCGACCCGATCTTCGACAACGTCAGTTACAAGGGCGTGCCCGACATCCGCATCATCGTTTTCCTGGGCTACCCGGTGATGGCGATGATCCGCCTGCCCACGCGCATGTCCGACGGCAAGGCGAACCTGCACCAGGGAGCCATCGGCGTCGGCATCGACATCCCCACCGGCAAGACCAAGCGCGGCGTCTGGGGAACCGAGATCATCCGCGAACATCCCGACACCGAACACAGCATCGTCGGCCTCGCCATCCCGCACTGGCGTGAACTGCTCGAGATGGCTTCGCGTTG
>DNNT01000189.1 GCA_003497545.1 Arenimonas sp.
ACCAGCCGCGAGATCGTGCAGATGGCACGTGATGCCGGCGCGCGCAAGGTCTACCTGGCCTCGGCGGCGCCGCCGGTGCGCTACCCGAACGTCTACGGCATCGACATGCCCTCGGCCGAAGAGCTGGTGGCGCACGGCCGCACCGAGGCCGAAATCGAAAAACTGCTGGGCTGCGACTGGCTGATCTACCAGGACCTGCCCGACCTCGAGGCGGCGGTGGCCGGCCCGAAGTTCCCGGGCCGCAAGTTCGACAGCTCCTGCTTCAGCGGCGAATACGTCACCGGCATCGACGCCTCCTACTTCGAGCGCATCAAGCAGCTTCGGTCAGATGACGCCAAGCGCAAGCGGCGTGGTGCTTGAAGGTTTTGTTTTTGAACACGGATTTGCACGGACAGGAGCCGATGAACACGGATAGGGCAAAAGCGCTCTTGAGTTGTTCACCGCTTCACTCGCGAGAAGCGACGATCAATTCAAATCCGCTTTATCCGTGTTCATCGGCCCTTATCCGCGTTCATCCGTGTTGAAAATAAAAACCCCCACCAACGCCGACCTGTTCCAGGCCGCCGCGGACTGCATCGCGGCCTGCGAGCCCGCGGAAAAGTTGCGGTTGACGCATGACGCGGCCGCGGCGTTCCGGCGTGGCGAATTGGCGCCGCGCGACGGCGCGCCGGGGCCGGAGGCGATCGGGGCGCCGGGGCGGCCGGCGAGGCCGCGGCTGGTGTTGCCGCGGGACGTGCCGCAGCGCGGGCTGGGCAGCGTCGAAGGTCGGGCGGCGTTCCTGCATGCCATCGCGCACATCGAGTTCAATGCCATCAACCTGGCCTGGGATGCGGTGTACCGCTTCCGCGGTTTGCCGGAGGCGTATTACGCCGACTGGGTCGGCGTGGCCGACGACGAGGCGCGGCACTTCGCCATGCTCTCGGCGCGGCTGGCCGAACTGGGTTTCGCCTACGGCGATTTCGACGCCCACAACGGCCTGTGGGAAATGGCCGAAAAGACCGCCGGCAGCGGCCTGCAACGCATGGCCCTGGTGCCGCGCGTGCTCGAGGCGCGCGGGCTGGACGTGACGCCGGGCATGATCGCGCGCCTGCGTTCGAACGGCGACAACGCGTCGGCCGACATCCTGGAAGTGATCCTGCGCGAGGAAGTGGCGCACGTGGCCGCCGGCAGCCGCTGGTTCCACTGGCACTGCGAACGCGAAGGCCTGGCGCCGGTGCGGGAATTCATCCGGCTGGTGCGCGAGGCCGTGCGCGGCGGCGTGCGCGGGCCCTTCAACCGGCCGGCGCGCCTGGCCGCCGGCTTCGACGACGACGAGATCCGCCTGCTCGAATCCCTGGAGTGACCTGATGACGCGACTGCTGCCGCTGCTGTGCGCCCTGCTGCTGGCCGCCTGCCAGCCCGCCCCGGTGGACCCGGCCTTCGACGAGGAGAAGGGCGCCGCGCTGCTGGCGAAGTACGAAGCCGCGCGCGCCGACGCCGACTTCGAGATCGCCGAGATGCACGCCAACGAACTGGCCCAGCGCCACGGTGAAACCGAAGCCGCCGCCGCCATGCGCCGCACCGTCGCCGAAGTGCGCGCGCAGGCCGAAGCCATGCGTGAAAACCGGCGGCTGATCGGCCTGTGGGACTACCAGCAGATCAGCGTGGAAGGCGGCGTCCAGCACACCGCCGCCATCTACAGCCAGGTCGAGCCGATGTCGGAGGAAGAGGGCGCGCCCGCGCCGATCCCCGACGCGCGCCTCATCCTTCGCCGCCACCCGGAATGGGGCGAAAGCGCCTACCTGGTGCTGGCCCAGAGCGACCTGGCCTGCGGCCCGCCCTGCCGCCTGCGCATCCGTTTCGACGACGGCGAGCCGCAGGTGTTCGAAGGCGACCCGGCCGACACCGGCACCGGCCCGGCGCTGTTCATCGTCGACCGCGACCGGTTCCTGGCCGCGCTGCGCGAAGCCAAGCAGGTGCGCATCGAACTGCCCGCCGGCGGCCACCTGCAGCCGCAGTTCCGCTTCGAAGTGGCCGGCTTCAAGCCCGAGCGCCACCTGGCGGACCCGCGCTGACACCCGGCGCACCGCTTCGCCCTGCTTTTTGTAGGAGCGCANNTCTGAAGCCGCTCCTACAGACGAACCTCGAGGGACTCGAGCGCGAGGCCTTCGGCCTCGATCCGCAGCACGCTGCCCTGGTCGTACCAGTCGCCCAGCACGATGCGCTGGGCGCGGTGGCCGTCCACTTCCAGCGCATGGATGGCGGGGCGGTGGGTGTGGCCGTGGATCAGGCGCGAGACGCCGTAGCGCGCCATCGTTTCCACCACCGTCGCCGGCGTCACGTCGGTGATGGCCTCGGCCACGCCCTGCTGGTGTTCGCGGCTGGCGGCGCGCGCCTGCGCGGCGAAGGCCTGGCGCGCGGCCAGTGGCTGGGCCAGGAAGTTCGCCTGCCACTCGGGGCTGCGCACCTGGCGGCGGAAGGCCTGGTAGGCGGCGTCGTCGCTGCACAGCAGGTCGCCGTGCATGAGCAGGGTGGGCGTGCCGTGCAGGTCCACCACGCAGGGGTCGGGCAGCAGCGTGGCGCCGCAGCGCTCGGCCATGCGCGGGCCATAGAGGAAGTCGCGGTTGCCGCGCATCAGGTACACCGGCACGCCGGAACCTGCGAGCGACTTCAGCGCGGTGCAGACACTGGCCCCGGGTTCGCCCGGGTCGTCGTCGCCGACCCAGGCTTCGAACAGGTCGCCCAGGATGTAGAGCGCTTCGGCGGAGCGAGCTTCGCCCTCGAGCAGCGCCAGGAAGGCTCGCGTCGTGGCCGGGCGCGCGGCGTCCAGGTGCAGGTCGGACACCAGCAGCACGGTCATGGCGCCACCGGTTCGAGCAGCTGCACGCGTTCGATCACCACCGGCGTGGTCGGCACCCAGGCCGGGAAGGGGCCCTGGGCGCCGGTGGGCACGGCGGCGATGCGGTCCACCACTTCAAGGCCCTGCACGACCCGTCCGAACACGGCGTAACCGGCGGTGTAGGGGCTGTCGGGCGACTGGTGGTCGAGCTTGGGGTTGTCCACGAGGTTGATGAAGAACTGCGTGGTCGCGGAGTCATTCACGCCCCGGTCGCGCGCGGCGGCGACGGTGCCGCGGCGGTTGGACAGGCCGTTGGCGGCTTCGTTGGGCACCGGCGCGCGGCTCGGCTTGGGCTGCAGGTCGGGCGTGAAGCCGCCGGCCTGGACCAGCAGGCCGGGCACCACGCGGTGGAAAACGGTGCCGTTGTAGTGGCCGTCGCGGGCGTAGGCCAGGAAGTTTTCCACGGTGCGCGGCGCGGCCGCGGCGTCGAGCTCGAGCGTGATCTCGCCCATCGAGGTCACCAGCAGCACGCGCGGCGAAGGCGGCGCGGGGTCGGGCGCAGGCGTTTCGGCGGGGACGGGCGGCGTGGCCGGCGCCACGGTGGCGGCGGCGGACAGGGGCAGCAGCAGGGCGAGAAGCAGGGACAGGCGCGACGGCATCCGGGCAGGGTCGGGCAGGGGAGCGGCCCATGGTAGCGCAGGCGCCCGGCCGGGCCCGGGTTTTGCCGTAAAATGCGCGGCCCACCGCCCCATTCCGGCCCCCAAGATGACCTGCCGCACCCGCTTCGCCCCCAGCCCGACCGGTTTCCTGCACATCGGCGGCGCCCGCACGGCGCTGTACTGCTACCTGGAGGCGCGCCGCCGCGGCGGCCAGTTCATCCTGCGCGTGGAGGACACCGACCGCGAGCGCAGCACCCAGGCCGCCATCGACGCCATCCTGGAAGCCATGGACTGGCTGGGCCTGGAGTACGACGAGGGCCCGATCTTCCAGACCGCGCGCCTGGACCGCTACCGCGAGGTGGCCGAACAGATGGTGGCCGCCGGCACGGCGTATTACGCCTACGAAACCAAGGAAGAGCTCGAGGCCATGCGCGAGGCCGCCATGGCTGCGAACCTCAAGCCGCGCTACAACGGCTACTACCGCGATCGCAACGAGCCGTACCGCGACGACCCGAACCGCGTCATCCGCTTCAAGAACCCGATCGGCGGCACGGTGGTGTTCGACGACAAGATCAAGGGCCGCATCGAGTGGAGCAACGACGAGCTCGACGACCTGGTGATCTTCCGCTCCGACGGCTACCCGACCTACAACTTCGCCGTNNCCGACGTCATCCGCGGCGACGACCACGTCAACAACACCCCGCGCCAGATCAACATCTACAAGGCGCTGGGCGCGCCGGTGCCGCACTTCGCGCACATGCCGATGATCCTCGACCCCGAGGGCGCCAAGCTCTCGAAGCGCTCGGGCGCGGCCAACGTGATGTCCTACAAGGAAGAAGGCTACCTGCCGCACGCGCTGGTGAACTACCTGGCGCGCCTGGGCTGGTCGCACGGCGACCAGGAAATCTTCAGCCGCGAAGAGCTCAAGCAGCTGTTCGCCATCGAGGACGTGAACCAGAAGGCCTCGCGCCTGGACCCGGCCAAGCTGGGCTGGCTCAACCAGCACTACCTCAAGACCGACGACCCGGCCGAGGTGGCGAAACATTTCGAACCGCAGCTGCTCGCCCACGGTTACGACCCGTCGAAGGGCCCGAAGCCCGCCGACGTGGTGGTGGCCCTGCGCGACCGCGTGCAGACCCTGAAGGAAATGGCCGAGCGCGCCCACGTGTGGTACGCGCCGCTCGAGCAGTACGACGAAGCCGCCGTCGCCAAGCACCTCACCGCCGCCGCGCGCGCGCCGCTGGCCGAAGTGCGTACTCGCCTGGCCGCGCTGGGCGAATGGAGCGCCGAGTCGGTGCACGGCGCCCTGCAGGCCACCGCCGAGGCCCTGGGCCTGGGCCTGGGCAAGATCGCCCAGCCGCTGCGCGTGGCCATCACCGGCACCCAGGTGAGCCCGTCCATCGACCACACCGTGTTCCTGGCCGGCCAGGCCGAAGCATTGGCCCGCATCGACGCCGCCATCGCCCGCATCCCGGCGTGAACGCCGCGGATGCGGATTGATTTCACGCCGGGCAGGCCCCAACCTAGCCCCATGGTCCGAACCGCACACCAGCACGGACACGGCTGCACGGACCCCACGCACCACGTGCATGACGCGGGTGCCTACGTGCAGGCGGTCGAACAGGCCTGCGCCGAGCGCGGGCTGCGCCTCACGCCGCTGCGCGCCCAGGTGCTGGGCCTCATCGCCGCCGCCGGCAAGCCCGTGAAGGCCTACGACCTGCTCGACGCCATGAAGGAAGAAAACGGCTCGAGCGCGCCGCCCACGGTCTACCGCGCGCTCGATTTCCTGCTCGAGCAGGGTTTCATCCACCGCCTGGCCTCGGTGAACGCCTTCGTCGGCTGCCACCACCCGAACGAGCGCCACTCGGTGCCCTTCCTCATCTGCGACAACTGCCACGCGGCTATCGAACTCGAGGACGCGCGCATCTGCACCCTGCTCGACGAGCAGGCGCGCGCGCTGGGTTTCGCGCCGCGGGCGCAGACGCTGGAAGTCCACGGCCTGTGCGCCGATTGCGCGGCCGCATGAACCACGCCCGCCTGCTCCTGCTTTCGGCGCTGCTGGCGGNNACCGGGCCGCTGGCCGCGCAGGACTTCCCGGTCGATCCGCCCGCCGGCACCGGCCCCGCGGCCGGCACCGCGCCCCCGGAAACGCTGGCGTCGCCGCAGGAGTTCCTGTCGCCGCTGGCCGAACTGGTCACGCCGCTGGCCATCCTCGACCGCCTGGTCGTGCCCGGCACGCGCATGCAGCTCGAATGGCGGCCCGGCGGCGGCATCAGCGCCAATGAAATCCCCAGCCCGGTGGTGGTCACCCGCGGCGCCAAGCCCGGGCCGGTGCTGTGCCTGGTGGCGGGCGTGCATGGCGACGAGATCAACGGCGTGGAAATCGTCCGCCGGCTGTCGCACTCGGTCGACCCGCNNTCCTCTCGGGTACCGTCATCGGCGTGCCCATCGTCAACGTGCACGGTTACTCGCGCGGTACCCGCTACCTGCCGGACCGGCGCGACCTCAACCGTTTCTTCCCCGGCACGCGCAACGGCTCGATCGCCTCGCGCATCGCCAACGCGTTTTTCCAGGACATCGTCAGCCACTGCGACATGCTGGTGGACTTCCACACCGGCAGCTTCGACCGCAGCAACCTGCCGCAGGTGCGCGCCGACCTCACGCATCCGGACGTGATCGAATTCAGCCGCAGCTTCGGCAACACCGTGGTGCTGCACAGCCCGGGCAACAAGGGCATGCTGCGCGTCGCCGCCACGGCGGTGGGCATTCCGGCCGTCACCTTCGAAGCGGGCGCGCCGACGCGGCTCGAGCCCACCGAAATCGCCCAGGCCGTGGCCGCCATCGAGCGCCTGATGCAGCAGAGCGGCATGCGCGAAGATCCCGAGGCCGCCGAAGACGCGGCCCTGGTGCCGGACCCGGCCGCCATCGGCGTGGCCCACCCGGAACCCGCGCCGATCTTCCTGGATTCACGCTGGGTGCGCGCCAATTCCGGCGGCCTGCTCATCAGCGACGTCACGCTGGGCCAGCGCGTGCAGTCGGGCCAGCGCCTGGGGCGGGTGATCGACCCGCTGAGCAACGTCGAGCGCTACATCCTGGCGCCGGTGGCCGGCCGCATCATCGGCATGGCCCAGAACCAGGCCGTGCTGCCCGGTTACGCCGCCTTCCACCTGGGCACCGAAACAAGCGAACAGCAGGCGGTGCGCGAAGCCGCCGAGCCGCATTCGCCCGACCCGGTGGCCGAAGACCCGGACCCGGAAGAGCGCCCCGAGGCGCCCGAGCTGGCCGAGGGCGAGGACTACGAATAAGTAGTCCCCGCCGGGTTCAGAAGGCGACGCGCAGGCCGGCCATCACGTTGCGGCCCGGCAGCGGCGCGAAGTCCTTGAGGTAGGAGGTGTGCGCGCGCGCTTCCTGGTCGCCCAGGTTGCGGCCTTCGAGGAAGGCTTCCCAGCCCGCGCTGCCCACGTCCCAGTGATAGGCCACGCCGGCGTCCACGAGCGTGTAGCCCTCGGTCGGGGTTTCCATCACCGCCACCTCGTCCTGGTCGGCCACGCGCACCACGCCCACGCGGGCGCGCCAGGCGCCGAGGCTCCAGTCCAGGTCGGCGCCGACGCGGCCCGGGGCGATGCGCGGCAGGCGGCCGCCGTCGTCGAGCTTGGCGTCCACGGCGTCGGCGAACAGGCGCAGGTGCCACAGGCCGCTGGCGTTGTCGACCAGCTCCACGCCGAGCTCGGCTTCCCAGCCCGAGAAGGTGGCGTCGCCCTGCACCCAGGCGCGGGCCGGGAGGTCGTCGATTTCGGCGCCGGTGTCGGCCAGGTAGATGAAATCGCTGAACTGGGTGCGGAACACCGACACCGAGCCGTCGAAGCGGCCGTGGTGCAGGTGCAGGCCCAGTTCGCCGCTCAGCGCCACTTCCTTGTCCAGCGTGGCGTCGCCGAGCTCGTAGCTCTGCGTGGCCACGTGCGGGCCGTCGGAGAACAGCTCCTCGGCGGTCGGCGCGCGCTCGGCCCGGTTGAGGTTCACGCCCAGGTGCACGGCTTCGCTGAAGCGCCACAGGCCGCCGGCGGCAAGGCTGGTGGCGCCGACGCTGGCGGTGGCCGCCGCGCCTTCGGGATCGGTGCGCACGCGGTCGTGGCGGGCGCCGAACTCGAGCTTGAAGTCGCCGAAATCCTTTTCCTGCAGCGCGAACACGCCCAGGTCGCGGGTGACCGAGGGCGGCACGAAGGCTTCGTCGCCCACGGCGGAGAAATCGCGATGGCCGAACTGCAGGCCGAAGGCGCCGCGCCAGCCGTTGCGCTCGCGCTGCACGGCTTCCAGGCGGGCCTCGAGGCCGTCGTTGTCGAAGCGCGTGCCGATGGCGTCGCCTTCCAGCTCGGTGTGTTCGTACAGGCTGCGGGTGACCCGCCAGTTCACTTCCTCGAACAGGCCGGCGTCGCGAATGCCGCCGCGGGCTTCGAAGCGGTCCTGGCGCAGGTCGATGCGCACGACTTCGGCCTCGCCCTCGTGTTCCTCGCCCTCGTGGCCTTCTTCCTCCTCGCCATGCGCATGCGCGCCCGGCGGGATGCCGTAGTCGCTGCGGTAGGTGCTGGCGGCCATGCCGAACCAGCTGCGTTCGCCGAACCAGCTGGCGCCCAGCGCGCCGCCTTCGGTGGTGAGTTCGCTGTTGGGCAGGCGGCCGCGGGCGAAGTGCTCCGGCTCCTCGCCCTCGGCCAGGCCTTCCGCGATGAGCGCCGGCGAGAACGCGTAACCCGGGATGCGGTAGTCGTTCGCTTCGCGGCGGAACAGGTCGGCGTGCAGGGTGAGCGCGCCGGCGTCGGCGTCCACGCGCGCCATGCCGGTGGTCTGGTCATCGACGCTGCCGTGGCGGATCTCGGCGCGGCCCGACACCGTGCGGCCCACCTGCGCGGTCGGCACGCGGCCGTCCACCACGTTCACCGCGCCGCCGATGGCGCCGCTGCCGTAGAGCAGGGTGGCCGGGCCCTTGAGCACTTCGATCTGGTCGGCCAGGAAGGGTTCGATGCCGACGGCGTGGTCGGCGCTGACGGTGGACACGTCCATCGCGCTGGTGCCGCTGCTCAGCACCTGCACGCGCGCGCCGTCCTGGCCGCGGAGGATCGGGCGGCCGACGCCGGCGCCGAAGTAGGAAGACTGCACGCCGGCCTGGCGCTCCAGGGTTTCGCCCAGCGTGCCGGCCTTGCGGGCATCGAGCNNGGGCGGGCCAGGTCCTCGATCGAGCCGCGCAGCGGCGAGGCCGTGACCTCCAGGGTTTCCAGGGTGCGCGTGGCCTCGTGTGCGTGGTCGTGGTCGTCGGCTTCCGAGGGTTCGGCCTGGGCGAAGGCGAACGCCGGCAGGGCCAGCAGGACGGCGAGGGCAAGGGGGGCGGGGCGCAGGTTCCGGGGCATCATGGTCACTCGGGTTGCTGGTGAGGATGTCGGAATGTTATATTGTTTCACCCTATGCGCAAGGCCCCGGACGTCATGGCCACCCTCCTGAAGCCGCACCGCCTCCAGCTGCCCGCCTGGGCCGACCGGCTGGGCGCGTTCGGCGCTTTCGTCTGCGCGCTGCACTGCGCACTGATCCCGGTGGCGCTGGGCCTGCTGCCGGCCATCGGCCTGGGCCTGGTGGCCTGGCATGGCGTGGAGTGGGCCTTCACCGGCTTCGCCACGGTGCTGGCGGTGGTCAGCCTGTACCTGGGCTACCGCGGCCACCGCGCCTACCACGCCTGGCTGTGGGTCAGCCCGGGCCTGGCCATCATCTGGTTCGCGCTGCTCTACCCGCCGCTGCACCACTCGGTGGTGCCGCATGCGGTGGCCATGGCCGTGGGCGGCGTGCTGATCGCCGTGGCCCACCTGGTCAACCTGCGCCTGTCCTACGGCCACAGCCACTAGGCGCCGGGCCCGGCCATCTTGGTCGGGGCGGCCGGCGGTGGTAGGCTACGCGCCCAACGCAATCACAACATTCAAGGAATCACCATGGGTAGGGGCGACAAGAAGACCGCCAAGGGCAAGCGTTTCGCCAGCAGCCACGGCAATGCCCGTTCGCAGACCGTCAAGAAGGCGACGGCCGGCAAGGCGGCTGCCACGGTGAAGGCTCCGGTCGCGAAGGCGCCGGCCAAGAAGGCCCCGGCCAAGAAGGCCGCTGCCGCCAAGTAATCGCGCCCCGCGCGTTGCTTGAACGAAGCCCCGCCCCGGCGGGGCTTCGTCGTTTCAGGCGCCCGTTTCAGTCGACCCGGCGGCCGCCCACGTGCACCGAATGCACCCGATCGCCGCCCAGCCAGTAGGCCAGTTCGGCCGGGTGCGCCACTTCCCACTGCACGACGTCGGCGCGCTGGCCCGGCAGCAGGCGGCCGCGGTCATGCAGGCCCAGGGCGCGCGCGGCGTGCACGGTGGCGCCGCGCAGGGCTTCTTCGGGCGTGAGCCGGAAGTGCGTGCAGGCCAGGCTCATGGCCAGCCGCAGCGACTGCAGCGGCGAGGTGCCGGGGTTGAGGTCGGTGGCCACGGCCATGGGCACCGCGTGCGCGCGCAGTTCCGCCAGCGGCGGCAGCTTGGTTTCGCGCAGCACGTGGAAGGCGCCGGGCAGCAGCACCGCCACCGTGCCGGCGGCGGCCATGGCGCGCACCGCGGCTTCGTCGGTCCACTCGATGTGGTCGGCCGAGAGGCCGCCGAATTCCGCCGCCAGCGCGGCGCCGCCGAGGTTGCTGAGCTGGTCGGCGTGCAGCTTCACCGGCAGGCCGAGCGCGCGCGCGGCTTCGAACATGCGTCGGGTCTGCGCCGGCGTGAAGCCGATGCCTTCGCAGAAGGCGTCCACCGCGTCCACCAGGCTTTCGGCGTGCAGGCGCGGCAGCCAGTCGCAGGCGGCGGCGATGTAGTCGTCGGGCCGGCCGGCGAACTCCGGCGGCAGCGCGTGTGCGGCCAGGAAGGTCGTGCGCACGGTGAGGCCGAGCTCCTCGCCGATGCGGCGCGCGACGCGCAGCATCTTGCGCTCGGAATCGAAGTCCAGACCGTAGCCGGACTTGATCTCCAGCGTCGTCACCCCGTCGGCGCGCAGCGCCCGCGCGCGCGGCAGCGAGGCCGCCAGCAGCTCATCTTCGCTGGCCTGGCGAGTGGCGCGCACGGTGGACAGGATGCCGCCGCCTTCGCGTGCGATCTGCTCGTAGCTGGCGCCCTGCAGCCGGCGTTCGAATTCCTGGGCGCGGTCGCCGGCGAACACCAGGTGGGTGTGGCAGTCGACCAGGCCCGGCGTGATCCAGCGGCCCTCGGCGGATTCGACCCGCGCCGCCAGCGCCGCCGGCTCGCCCGGCAGTTCGCCGCGCGGTCCGGCGAAGGCGATCAGGCCGTCCTTCCAGGCGAGCGCAGCGTCTTCGATGACGCCATAGGCGCCGAGGTCGTCGCGCAGCGTGGCCAGCCGCGCGTCCAGCAGCAGGCGGTCCCAGGGCGGGGCGAGGCGGCCGATCACCGGAGGGCTCCGGCGGCGCGCAGGGCTACGGGATCGAGGCCGCAGTCGCGGGCGATTTCGTCGCTGTGCTGGCCCAGGCGCGGCGGCGGGCGGTCGAGCCGGGCCGGGGAGGCGGAAAGCTTGAGCGGGCTGCCGACCATGGGGATGCCGTCCATTTCAATGCGCATGCCGCGTGCGGCGGCGATGGGGTGGTCGAGCGCCTGGCGCACGGTGTTGATGGGCGCCGCGGGCACGCCGGCGTGGTCGAACAGCGCCAGCCAGTGCGCGGCCTCGCGGGTGGCGAACAGCGCGGCCAGTTCGCCGCACAGCGCCTCGCGGTTTTCCACCCGCGCGGCGTTGTTGCGGTAGCGCGGGTCGTGGCGCCAGTCGTCGCGGCCGAGCAGGTCGCACAGCTGCGCCCACAGTTTTTCGCTCGCCACTGCCAGCACGAAGGCCTGGTCGCTGGCGCGGAACGCCTGGTAGGGCACGATGCTGGCGTGGGCATTGCCCTGGCGCGGCGCGTCATGGCCGGTGAAGAGCGTGGCCGAGGCGACGTTCGCCAGCAGCGCCAGTTCGGTGTCGAACAGCGACACGTCGATGCGCTGGCCCAGGCCGGTGCGCCCGCGCTGCAGCAGCGCCGCCAGGATGGCGGTGGCGGCGTTCTGGCCGGTGGCCAGGTCGGCCACGGCCACGCCGACCTTGTGCGGTTCGCCGTCGGCAGGGCCGGTGATGGCCATCAGGCCGGCCTCGGCCTGCACCACGTAGTCGTAACCCGGCCGGTTCGCGCCGGGGCCGTCGCGGCCGTAGCCCGAGATGGAGCAGTACACCAGCCGCGGGTTGATCGCCGAGAGTGCATCAAAGCCCATGCCCAGCGCCTCGGCGCCGCCGGTGCGGAAGTTTTCCACCAGCACGTCGGCCCGGCGCACCAGCGCTTCGAGCAGCGGCCGCGCCGCGGGTGAACGCAGGTCCACGGCCAACGAGCGCTTGTTGCGGTTGCAGCAGGCGAAGTAGGCCGACATGCCGTCCAGGAAGGGCGGGCCCAGGCCGCGGGTGTCGTCGCCGTCGAAGGATTCGAGCTTGATCACGTCGGCGCCGAGGTCGGCCAGGGTCATGCCGCACCAGGGCCCGGCCAGGACCCGGGACAGTTCAAGCACGGTGATGCCGGAGAGCGCGCCCATGGCCGGGGATTGTATGCGGCCCGCCCGGCGCCATGCGAAACTCGCCGCATGCCGCCGACCCCGCTTACCGCTTTCCCGGCCGCCGCCCGGCCCCGCGCCGACGCCGCCGGGCACTGGCGCGTACCCGGTTTGCCGAACCTGCATTCGCACGCCTTCCAGCGCGCCATGGCGGGGCTGGCGGAACGGCAGAGCCACCCCGAGGACAGCTTCTGGACCTGGCGCGAGCTGATGTACCGCTTCGCCGGCCGGCTTGATCCGGACACGCAATACGCGGTGGCCGCGCAGCTGTATGCCGAGATGCTGGAAGCCGGCTTCACCAGCGTCTGCGAATTCCACTACCTGCACCACCAGCCGGACGGCCGGCCCTACGACGAGCCCTCGGCAATGTCGCAGGCGCTCATCGCCGCGGCGCGCGACACCGGCATCCGGCTCACGCTGCTGCCGGTGCTGTACATGACCGGCGGCTTCGACGGCCGCCCGCTGTCGGAACGCCAGCGCCGCTTCGGTCATTCGCTCGACGCCTACCTGGCGCTGCTGCAGTCGCTGCGCGCGCAGGAAGGCGACACGCTGCGCGTCGGCATCGCCCTGCACAGCCTGCGCGCCGTGCCCGCCGACGCCATGCGCGAACTGCTGGCCGCGGTGGGCGACGCACCGCTGCCCATCCACATCCACATCGCCGAGCAGATCGGCGAGGTGCAGGACTGCGAGGCCCTGCGCGGCGCCCGCCCGGTGGAATGGCTGCTGGCCAATGCGGAGGTGGACGCGCGCTGGACCCTGGTGCACGCCACCCACCTGGTGCCGGCGGAAGTGCAGGGCATCGCCGCCAGTGGCGCCACTGTGGCGATCTGCCCCACCACGGAGGCCAACCTCGGCGACGGCCTGTTCCCGCTGCGCGACTACCTCGCCGCCGGCGGCCGCTGGGGCGTGGGCTCGGATTCGCACGTGTCGGTGTCGCCGGTGGAAGAGCTGCGCTGGCTCGAATACGGCCAGCGCCTGGTCACGCGCCACCGCAACATCGCCGTCAGCGTTGACATTCCCAGCACCGGCGAACTGCTGTATTCGCAGGCGCTGGAAGGCGGCCTGCGCGCCTGCTTCCAGGGCGACGCGGCCGCCGCCGACTGGCTGCAACTCGATGGCAATGCCGCCGCCTTGGCCGGCGCACGCGAGGACGACCTGATGGACCGCTTCCTGTTCGCCGGCAACCGCCCGCTGGTGCGCGAAACCTGGGTCGCCGGACAATGCGTGGTGGCCGGTGGCCGTCATCGCGACGCCGAAGCCATCGCGGCCCGCTACCGCCGGGCCATGGCCACGCTGCTCGCCGGGGACGCCCATGGCTGAGCCCTCGCCGCGNNCCGCCGCGGCCAGCGTCGAGCAGATGCTGGCCCAGCGCCTGGGCCTGCCCTTCATCACGCTGGCGGGCAAGCTGCCGTCGGCGCCGGCGCTGGCGATGGTGCCCGCCGAGCTGGCCTACGCGCGTTCGATCCTGCCGCTGGACGTGCACGGCGACGTGCTGCGCGTGGCCCTGGCCGACCCCGCCGACGCCGACACCATCCACCTGCTGCAGTTCCTGGCCGGCAAGCGCCTGCAGCTGTTCGTGGCCGCGCGCGCCGACCTCGACCGCGCCATCGCCAGCCACTACGGCGACAGCCACGGCGCCGACCTGTTCGAAGTGAGCAAGGACGATGAAATCGTCGAGACGCCGCAGGCCGGGCCCCGGCCCCCGGTGCCCGACGAGCAGCGTTACATGCTGCGGCCGATCGTGCGGCTGGTGGCGCACATCCTGACCATGGCGGTGCGCCGCGGCGCCTCCGACATCCACATCCGCCCGGGCGAGGGCGACGTGGACCTGGTGTTCCGCATCGACGGCGTGCTGGTGCCCATCCGCACGTTTTCGCAGTCGCTGCTGCCGATGGTGGTGGGGCGCATCAAGATCCTCGGCGCCATGGACATCACCGAACGCCGCCTGCCGCAGGACGGCCAGGCGCGCATCGGCGTGAACGGGCGCATGGTGGACCTGCGCATTTCCACCATCCCAACCATCCACGGCGAAAGCGTGGTGATCCGCCTGCTCAACACCTCGATCGCGATGAAATCCATCGCCGACCTGGGCCTGTCGCCGCAGGACGCCGCCCGCCTGGCCGACGCCTGCGAGCGCAACCAGGGCATGGTGCTGGTGACCGGCCC
>DNNT01000045.1 GCA_003497545.1 Arenimonas sp.
GGCCGCCAGATCCTCGCGATCGTCAGCCTCTCGGTATACCAGGACGTCGCGTCCCTGGTCATCGACCAGATCGTGCCCACCGACTGGCATGGCCGCGTCATGCCGATCTACAAGGGCATCCCCCGTACCCTGACTTCGGAGTCCGTGTGCGAAGCCGTGACCGAGCGTCTGCCGCGAGCCATTCCCGAGGCCGCGACGTTTCTGCGCACCCTGCTGTCCGGCCTCGGTCCCGTCGACCATGTGCTCGCTGACCTCGGCGCGTCGGGCTGGACCCTTGAGCAGCTGCTCCACCAGGCCCACCACCCGCAGAGCCTGGCACACGGCGACTACGCCAAGACCTTGTGCCTTCGCGTGGCTGCCTTGGCCAACCTGATCCGGCTCCAGAACGAGCACGACCCGGATCCGGCCGCCCCCATCGCGTTGCCGACGCTGCAGGCGCGCCTCCACGGTTCTGCCTTGACGCCCACCGAGGACCAGGTCGGCGCCATCACCGACATCGCCACCCAACTCGCCCTGCCGCATCGCATGAAGCACGCGGTCATCGGCGACGTCGGCACCGGCAAGACCTTCGTCGCCGGCGTCATCGCCGCAGCCTGCGCCGATGCCGCCACCCGGGTGGCTATGCTCCTGCCCAATGCCCGGCTCGCTGCCCAGGTCGCCGCCGATTTTCGCGAGTGGTTCCCCGATCTGGCCGTCACGGAAGTCACGTCCGAGACCGGCGGCGGCGAGGATCTCACCGCACCGGTCATCGTCGGCACGAGCGCGCTTCTTCACCGCCCCGAGATGCCCGCCGTCAACCTGGTCATCATCGACGAGCAGCACCGCTTCTCGCGCTCCCAGCGCGAGCATCTGCTGGGGGACCACGCGCACCTGCTCGAGCTGACCGCGACGCCCATTCCGCGCTCGCAGGCGCTACTGCAGCTCGGCCGGATGACCGTGTCCGAGATGCGTCAGACCCATGCGCCCAAGTGCATCCAGACCCGCATCCACCTCGGGGAGGCTGGCCAGCGCGCCCTGTTCCAGGAGCTGCTGCCGGCCGTGCGCTCGGGCGATCCGCTGCTGGTGGTCTATCCCAAGCGCGACGTGACGCCCCAGACCGATGCCCCGGAGCAGGGCGAGATCGAGGGTGTAGAGCCCGGCCAGCAGGCGGCGCCTCAGCCCGAGGGCAACGACNNCACGTCCGACGACGACGAGGCCACCAAGGCCCGCGTCCTCACCGACTTCACCGAGGGGCGCATCCGCATCCTGCTGTGCACCACGGTCGTCGAGGTGGGCCTGAACCTGCCCACGCTCTACCGCATCGCCATCGTTCGCCCCGAACTGCATGGCCTGATGGGCCTGCACCAGCTCCGCGGTCGCGTGGCTCGCCGCGGCGGCGACGGCTACTGCGAGCTGATGTGCCCCGAGGCGCTCAACCCCGAACAGCTGCGCCGCCTGGAGTTCTTCGCCAGCACCACCGATGGTTTTGCCCTGGCCGAGTTCGACCTCACCGAGCGCGGCGCCGGCGACCTCTCGCGTCGTAGCGCCAAGCAGTCCGGCTCGGACAACACGTTCCTCTTCGGCGTGAAGCTCGAGATGCAGCACCTGACCGAGGTGATGCCGGTTTTCGAGGCGTGGCGCGGCGCGGCTTGACCGCACCCCCAGCCACCTTCCAGCCTTTTCGGGTCAGGTCCCTGCTAAACCCCCAGCAATCTGGGGGTTTACGCCCCCTTCTGCGGCTAGCCCATCGCCTAGGCTTCGTCTATCGGACCACGGACGATCCCATGACCCGCAAGTCGCTCATCCTCGCCATCTCTCTCGCGCTTGGCGCTGCCTCTGTCGGCGTCGTGCACTCCAACACCCAGGAGGCCTCCCTGCGGGCTGCAGCAGCCGCCGGCGACGGCCAGGCGCGCCGCGAGCTGGCCCTCCACCTGGCCCAGCTCGACCAGCAGGCCGAAGCTCTGGATCTGCTCGAGGCCGCCCTCGCCGACGGTGATCGCCGCGCCGGCCCCCTGTTGGCCCAGCATCTGGCCCAGTTCGGCCAGCCGCAGGACCTCGACCGCGCGGCCGAGCTCGCATCGCGCCACCGCGACCATGCTGAGCCAGCCCAAGCCAAGCAGCTGGGCCTGCGCCTGGCCACCCGCGCGCTGGATCCGGACCTGCCGCAGGAGACCCGTGCAGCGCTCGCCGGATCGGCCCTGACGCTTCTGCGCGAGAGCTACAACCAGCGCGACGTCGATGCCCTCTGGCATGTCGGCTACCTCGGCGCTGTCGGCCTGCCGCGGCCGTCCGCGATCGACGGGCCACTGGTGGCGATCGAGCAGGCGGCGGATCGTGGCCACGGCGCCGCCGCCGCCTGGCTGGCGCGCTACTACCTCGACGGCGAGCTGGCCCCCGTGGATGCCGAGCGCGGCGTGCGGGCGCTGACCACCGCCGCCAAAGCCGGTCACGCCCTGGCCATGCTCGAGCTCTCCTCCCGACACCGGCAGGGCAGGGGTGTCCCGCGCGACGCGGACCTCGCGGACTTCTGGGCTGACCGCGCCCTCGAGCACCGC
>DNNT01000232.1 GCA_003497545.1 Arenimonas sp.
GATCGAGGTGGTGGTGCACCCTCAAAGCGTCATCCATTCGCTGGTGGACTACGTGGACGGCTCGGTGCTGGCCCAGCTGGGCAACCCCGACATGCGCACCGCCCTGGCCTATGGCCTGGCCTGGCCCGAGCGCATCGACTCCGGCGTGGCGCCGCTGGACCTGGCCGCCCTCGCCCGCTTCGATTTCGAGAAGCCCGACCTCGGCGCCTTCCCCTGCCTGGGCCTGGCCTACCGGGTGCTCGAGGCCGGCGGCGCCGCGCCCGCCGTGCTCAACGCCGCCAACGAAGTGGCCGTTTCAGCCTTCCTTCAGGGCAAACTGGGCTTCCTTGGCATTCCGGACCTGATCCAGGCCTGCCTCGACGCCCACCCGGGCGGCCCGGCCGATTCACTGGACCAGTTGTTGGAAACCGACGCCGAGGCCCGGCGCCTGGCCGGTGACCTGATCGCGAGGATGCGGCGCCCATGACGGAATTCTTCGGCTCGGTGTGGTGGCTCATCGTGAGCCTGGGCATCCTGGTNNTGCCACTACTGGGTGGCCCGCCGCTGCGGCGTGCGCGTGCTGCGGTTCTCGGTCGGCTTCGGCCGGCCGCTGTGGAAGCGCGTGGGCAGGGACGGCACCGAATACGTGGTAGCCATGCTGCCGCTGGGCGGCTACGTGAAGATGCTCGACGAGCGCGAGGTCGAGGTGGCCCCGCACGAGCGCCACGAGAGCTTCAACGCCAAGACCGTGTGGCAGCGCATCGCCATCGTCGCCGCCGGGCCGCTGGCCAACCTGCTGCTGTGCATCGGCCTGCTGTGGCTCATGTTCGTGATCGGCAAGCCCGACTTCCAGCCCGACATCGGCCGGGCCGAGGGCATTGCCGCAGAGGCGGGTTTCCAGCCGGGCGACCGCCTGCTGGACGTGGCCGGCCGGCCCACCCGCACCTGGACCGAGGCCGGCATCGCCCTGGCCACCGCCGCCATCGACCGCGAATCCACCCCGGTGCGGGTGCGTACGGCCGAAGGCGAGGAGCGCGTGCGCATCCTGCCCCTGGACCGCCCGGGCCTGCAGGTGAGCGAGGAGCGCCCCTTCACCGACCTGGGCCTGCGCCCGTCCTGGCCGCCGGTGGTGGGCAGCGTGGCCCCCGGTTCGGCCGCCGAAGGCCGGCTGCAGGCCGGCGACCGCGTGCTGTCGATCGACGGCGAGCCGGTGCGCAACTACGACGAAATCGGTCCCCTGCTGCAGCGCCTCGCCCGCCCCGACGGCGAACTGGCCATCGAAGTCCAGCGTGCCGGCAGCGAACTCACGGTGGCCGTGGCCCCGCGCCAGGCCGAGCGCGATGGCAAGCCGGTGTGGCAGCTCGGCATCCTGGCGGCCGCGCCTGCCGAAGACGCCTTGCTGCGCTTCGGCCCGCTGCAGGCGGTCCCGGCGGCGCTGGCCGAAACCCGCCAGATGACTTCCGACGTCGTCGGCATGCTCTGGCGCATGGTTACCGGCCAGGCTTCGCTGAAGAACATCTCGGGCCCGATCACCATCGCCCGCGTCGCCAACGGCAGCGCGAACCTGGGCCCGGCGTGGTTCCTGAACTTCCTCGCCGTGCTCTCGCTGAGCCTTTTCATCATGAACCTGCTGCCCATCCCTGTCTTGGATGGGGGGCACCTGCTGTATTACCTTATCGAATTGGTCAAGGGCAGTCCGGTCGGCGAACGTGGTCTCGCGGCGGGNNCTGGCCCTGCTGGCCGGCCTGATGGGACTGGCCTTCTACAACGACATTCTCCGCCTCGGCTCCTGACCTCCACCCTATGCGCGGCCGTTCCCCGCCCGCCTTCCACGGATTGATGATGACGCGACCCACTGTCCGCCGCTGCCTCCTGAGCATCGCGCTCGCCGCCGCCCTCGCCGGCCCCGCCCACGCCCAGAACTTCGAGGCATTCCAGGTCGCCGACATCCGCGTCGAGGGCCTGCAGCGCATCTCGGCCGGCACGGTCTTCACCTACCTCCCGGTGGAGCGCGGCGACCTGCTCGACCGCAGCCGCTCCAGCGAGGCCATCCGCGCGCTGTTCCGCACCGGCTTCTTCAGCGACGTCAAGCTCGAGCGCCAGGGCGACATCCTGGTGGTGGTGGTGGCCGAGCGCCCCGCCATCAACACCATCACCCTGACCGGCAACAAGGACATCAAGTCCGAGGACCTGCTGGGCGGCCTGCGCAGCATCGGCCTGGCCGAGGGCGAGACCTTCAACCCGCTCAACCTCGACCGCGTCACCCAGGAACTGATCCGCCAGTACAACAACCGCGGCAAGTACAACGTCTCGATCCAGCCGACGATCTCGAACCTCGACCGCAACCGCGTCGACGTCAACATCATCATCGCCGAGGGCAAGGCTGCCCGCATCCGCGACATCAACATCGTCGGCAACGAGACCTACATCGAGGAAGACCTGCGCGCCGGCTGGGAGTCGAACACGAGCAACTGGCTGTCCTGGTACCGCCGCGACGACCAGTACTCGCGCGAGAAGCTCTCGGGCGACCTCGAGAAGCTCAACAACTACTACCTCGACCGCGGCTACGTCGACTTCAACGTCGAATCCACCCAGGTCGCGATCAGCCCGAACAAGCGCGACATCTTCGTCACCGCCAACATCGCCGAGGGCGAGGTCTACACCATCGGCGACGTCAAGGTCAGCGGCGACACCATCCTGCCGGTCGAGGAACTCGAGAAGCTGCTGATGGTGGCCGAGGGCGGCACGTTCTCGCGCGCCCGCATCGAGCTCACCACCGACGCCATGATCGCGGTGCTGGGCAACATCGGCTACGCCTTCGCCCAGGTGAACCCGATCCCGGACATCGACCGCGAGAAGCGCGTGGTCGGCCTGAATTTCTTCGTCGAGCCGGGCCCGCGCGTGCAGGTCCGCCGCATCGTGTTCAAGGGCAACACCGGCACCGCCGACGAGGTGCTGCGCCGCGAGATGCGCCAGTTCGAAGGCGCCTGGTTCTCGCAGGCCGCGGTGGACCGCTCCAAGGTCCGCCTGCAGCGCCTGGGCTTCTTCGAGGAAGTGGACATCGAGACCCCCGAGGTCGCCGGCGCCCCCGACCAGGTCGACGTGGTGGTCAACGTCAAGGAGCGCAACTCGGGCCAGTTCACCTTCGGCCTCGGCTACCAGCAGACCTATGGCCTGATCACCAGCCTGCAGCTGGTCCAGAACAACTTCCTGGGCACCGGCAACCGCGTCTCGGTGGCCGTGCAGAACAACTCGTACTCCAAGCAGTACTCGCTCGGCTTCACCGACCCCTACTTCACCGACACCGGCGTCAGCGTCGGCTACAACCTCAGCCACAGCGACTACAGCTACTCGCGCCAGGACGCCAACCTGGCCCAGTACAACAACGCCGTGTCCGCCGCCGAGGTCCTGGTCGGCCTGCCGCTGACGGAAACCGATTCGGTCCAGTTCTCGCTGGGTATCGACCGCAACCAGATCACCACCCAGGACGGCTTCACGCCGGAACCGCTGATCCAGTACCTGGTCAGCACCCTGGGCGACCGCCAGCGTTTCCCCGAGTTCCACGTCGACAACGACAACGACGCCGACACCCCGGTGGAGAACGACGACGACGATCCGACCACCACCGACCCGCTGCAGTACGGCGGCTCGCGCAAGTGGAACATCAATGCCTGGCGCCTGCAGACCGGCTGGGTGCGTGATTCGCGCAACGACTACCTGTTGCCGACCCGCGGCACCTACCACCGCATCAGCGGCGAGTTCGTGCTCCCGGGCAGCGACCTCGAGTACTACAAGCTGGGCTACAACTTCGAACACTACGTCCCGCTCACCCGCTGGATGGTGATGAAGATCGGCGCCGAGCTCGGCTACGGCGACAGCTACGGCGACACCGGCGGCAACACCTGCCCCTCGTTCGACAACGAGGGCGACATCATCACCACCAGCACCGACTGCGGCCTGCCGTTCTTCCGCAACTACTACGCGGGCGGCCCGAACTCGATCCGCGGCTTCGAAGTGAATACCGTAGGCCCGACCTACCAGTTCACCGAGGACGGCTTCCGCCAGCCGATCGGCGGCTCGCTCAAGACCGCCGGCACCGTGGAGTTCTATTTCCCGACCCTGTTCGACGGCAAGGGCACGCGCCTGTCGGCCTTCGTCGACTACGGCAACGTGTACAACGGCTTCGACGACTGGGAAGCCAAGACGCTGCGCATTTCCACCGGCGTGGCGCTGCAGTGGCAGTCGCCGATGGGCCCGATCCAGATCAGCTACGCCCTGCCGATCCAGCGCGAGCGCTCGGACCAGATCGAACGCCTGCAGTTCACCTTCGGCGGCAGCTTCTAAGGCCACCGCGATGTCGGCGCAGGTCCCGGCACCGACCCTGGCCGAACTGGCGGAACGCTTCGGCCTGGAGCTTCGCGGCGACGGCGCCACCCGCATCCGCGGCGTGGCGACCCTCGCCGGCGCCGGCGAAGGCCAGCTGGCCTTCCTGGCGAACCCGCGCTACCGCCGCGACCTGGCCACCACCGCCGCCTCGGCGGTGGTGCTCGCCGATGGCGACGCCGCGGACTGCCCGGTGCCCTGCCTCGTGGCGCGNNCGAATCCAACCCCGCGCCGGTGCCCGGCATCCATCCCTCGGCCGTTGTCGCGGCCGATGCCGTGGTGGATGCCAGCGCTGAAATTGGGCCGCTGGCCGTGGTCGGCGCGCGCTGCCAGGTCGGCGCCGGCGCCGTCATCGGCCCCGGCTGCATCCTCGGCGAGGACAACGTGGTCGGCCCCGGCTGCCAGCTGCTGGCGCGCGTGACGCTGGTGACGCGGGTGCGGCTGGGCGCGCGCGTGCGCATCCACCCGGGCGCCGTGCTCGGCGCCGAGGGTTTCGGCCTGGCCATGGACGCGGGCCGCTGGATCAAGGTGCCGCAGCTCGGTGGCGTGGTGGTCGGCGATGACTGCGAGATCGGCGCCAACACCACCATCGACCGCGGTGCCCTCGAGGACACCGTGCTCGAGGAGGACGTGCGCCTCGACAACCAGATCCAGATCGGCCACAACGTGCGCATCGGCGCCCACACGGCCATGGCAGGCTGCGCAGCCGTCGCCGGTTCGGCACGGATCGGCCGTTACTGCCTGGTCGGCGGCGGGGTCGGCATCACCGGCCACCTCGAGATCTGCGACAGGGTCACCATCACCGCCTTGAGCCTGGTGACGGCCTCGATCACCGAGCCCGGCGAGTATTCCTCCGGCATGGCCGTGCAGGACAGCCGCAGCTGGCGCCGCAACGCGGCCCGTTTCCGGCAATTGGACCAGCTGGCGCGTAGAATGGGCGCCCTGCCCAAGGATTGAAGTTCAAGGACCCCCAGGATGAGCGAAGACGCCATCAAGATGCCCGTGGATGTCGCCTGCATCCTGCACCTGCTTCCCCACCGCTACCCCTTCCTGCTGGTCGACCGCGTGGTCGAGCTCGAGGCGCACAAGCGCATCCGCGCGCTCAAGAACGTCACCTTCAACGAGCCGTTCTTCCAGGGCCATTTCCCGGGTCGCCCGGTCATGCCCGGCGTGCTGGTGATCGAGGCCATGGCCCAGGCCGGCGGCCTGCTCACGCAGCTCTCCCAGCCCAAGGGCAGCGGCGGCGAAGGCAAGCTGTTCTATCTGGTGAAGGTGGACAACGCCCGCTTCAACCGCATGGTGGTGCCGGGCGACCAGCTCGACATCGAGGTGGTGCTCAAGCGCAACATCCGCAACATGGCCCTGTACGAATGCGTGGCGCGCGTGGACGGCAAGGACGTCGCCAGCGCCGAGATCCTCTGCGCCGAGGGGAAGGAGTGACATGGTCCACCCGAGCGCCCTGATCGACCCCGGCGCCCGGATCGGCGCCAACGTCACCGTCGGTCCCTACGCCATCATCGGCGCCGACGTCCAGATCGGCGACGGCTGCCGTATCGGCCCGCACGCGGTCATCAGCGGCCCGACCCGCATCGGCCGCAACAACACCATCCACTCGCACGCCACCATCGGCAACGACCCGCAGGACAAGAAGTTCGCGGGCGAACGCACCGAACTGGTGATCGGCGACGGCAACACCATCTTCGAGTTCACCACCATCAGCCGGGGCACCGGCGACGGCGGCGGCGTCACGCGCATCGGCGACGACAACTGGATCATGGCCTACGTGCACATCGCCCACGACTGCATCGTCGGCAACCACTGCATCCTGGCCAACAACGCCACCCTCGCCGGCCACGCCGTGCTGGGCGACTGGGTGATCCTGGGCGGCTTCGCCGGCATCCACCAGTTCTGCAAGATCGGCGCGCACGCCTTCGTCGGCATGGGCAGCCTGGTCAACGCCGACGTGCCGCCCTTCGTGATGGTGGCCGACAAGTACGCGGCGCCGCGCGGCATCAACGCCGAGGGCCTCAAGCGCCGCGGTTTCGACGCCGAGCGCATCGCCGCGATCAAGCGCGCCTACCGGGCGCTTTACATGTCCGGCAAGCCGCTGTCCGAGGTGCGCGAACAGCTCGCCAACGGCGAATCGCAGGACGTGCAGCTGATGCTCGAATTCATCGAGCGCAGCGAGCGCGGCCTGTTGCGCTGACGCCGCCATGGCCCCCGGCACGCCGCGCCGGCTTCGATTCGCCCTGGTGGCGGGCGAAGCCTCGGGCGATCTGCTGGGCGAAGGCCTGGTCCGGCAACTGAAGCAGCGTTTCCCCGATGCCGAGTTCGCCGGCATCGGCGGCCCGCGCATGCGCGAGGCGGGCTTCGACGTCTGGCACGACTACGGCGAACTGGCGGTGATGGGCCTGGCCGAAGTGCTGCGCCACCTGCCCCGCCTGCTGCGCCTGCGCCGCGGCCTCGCGCGCCGCCTGCTCGCGTGGAAGCCCGACGTCTTCATCGGCATCGACGCGCCCGACTTCAACCTCGGCCTTGAGCGCCGCCTCAAGCGCGCCGGCATCCGCACCGTGCATTACGTCAGCCCCTCGGTCTGGGCCTGGCGCGAGGGCCGCGCCGCGAAGATCGGCCGCAGCGCCGACCGCGTGCTGTGCCTGTTCCCGATGGAGCCGCCCATCTACCAGCGCCACGGCGTGGACGCGCGCTTCGTCGGCCACCCGCTGGCCGACGACTTCGAGGCCGTGCCCGACCGCCGGGCCGCGCGCGAGCGCCTCGGCCTGCCTCAGGACGCGTCCGTGCTGGCCGTGCTGCCCGGCAGCCGGCTGGGTGAAATCCAGCGCCTGTGGCCGGTCTTCATCGACGCCGCCCGCCTGGTCACGCTGCAGCAGCCCGGCCTGGTGGTGGCCGTGCCGGCCGCCAACCACGCCTGCCGCGAGGCCATCGAACAGGGCCTGTCGAAATCGCAGTTGGCCAACATCGCGCTCTACGACGGCCAGGCCCACGACGTGATGGTGGCCGCCGACGTGGTGCTGCTTGCCTCCGGCACCGCCGCGCTCGAAGCCATGCTGGCCAAGCGGCCGATGGTGGTGGGCTACCGCATTTCCGCGCTCACCTACCGCCTGGTGATGCTGCTGGGCCTGATGAAGGTGAACCGCTACAGCCTGCCGAACGTGCTGGCCAACGAACCCATCGTGCCCGAGCTGATGCAGCACGACTGCACACCCGAAAACCTCGCCGACGCCGTGATGGGCTGGTTCCGCGACCACGAGGCGCGCGCCGCCCTGCTGCCGCGCTTCGAACACATCCACGCCAAGTTGCGCGGCGACGCCTCGGTGGCGGCCGCCGAAGCCGTGGCCGGCCTGCTGCCGCCGGCGCCGTGAGCGGGCCGCGCGTCGCCGGCGTCGACGAAGCCGGGCGTGGCCCGCTGGCCGGGCCCGTGGCCGTGGCCGCGGTCATCCTGCACCCGGACCGGCCCATCGCCGGCCTGGGCGACTCCAAGGCCCTGTCGGAAGCGCGCCGCGAGACGCTCGAGCCGCTCATCATCGAACATGCCTGGGCCTGGCACGTGGAATGGGTGCTGCCGGCCGAAATCGACCGCCTCAACATCCTGCAGGCCACCCTCGCCGGCATGTCGCGCGCGCTGCGTGCCCTGCAGCCGGCGGCCGAACACGCGCTGGTGGACGGCAACCGCCTGCCGCGCGACCTGCCCTGTCCCGCCGAGGCGCTGGTGAAGGGCGATGCGCGCGAACCCGCCATCATGGCCGCGTCCATCCTGGCCAAGGTGGCGCGCGACCGCCTGATGCGCGAACTCGACGCGCAGTTCCCGGGTTACGGCTTCGCCCTGCACAAGGGCTACCCGACGCCGGAACACCTCGAGGCGCTGCGCCGCCTCGGCCCCTGCGCGTTGCACCGCCGCAGCTTCGCACCGGTGCGCGCCTGCCTGGAACCGTCGCTGCTGGGCTGAACAGACCGGCACTGGACAGCCCCTTTCCCCGGGCGTAAACCAAGCGTGCATCCCGGTGGATGCGGCTGCCCGCGGCGAACGCCGACCGGCCGCGGCCACGCTCCCACCCAGGCCGGCAGCGAGAACTGCCATGCGCCATGACGCCCCCCTCCCGGCAGGCACCGCCCTGCCCCTTCCCCGCACGCCCCGCCACGACGGCCGCCCCGGCGACAGCCCGGTACCGCTGGCGCCGGCCGCGATCGCCGATTTCAACGACCTGCTGCACGAACTGCACCCCGACGCCCCGCACGTGGACGAAGACGCACTCGCCAGCGTCGCGCGCTGGCTGGTGGCGCTGCCGCCGGCGCAGGGCGATGCGCTGCTGCAGGCGCGCCTGGGTCGCCTGAAGGAACTCTCCGAGCTCGCCGCCGACCGCGACTGGGCGATCGAGCCGGCGCTCGCCAAACGCATCGCCCGCCNNCGCGACCTGATCCCCGACGACACGCCGCGCATCGGACAACTCGACGATGCGCTGCTGGTGGAACTCGCCTGGCCGATGGTGGCCGAGGAACTCGAGGACTACCGCGACTTCTGCCGCTTCCGCGAGGAAACCGGCGACACCTTCGCAGGCCACCCGACACGCGACGACTGGCTGCGCGCGCGACTCGAGGAAGGGGCGCTGTGGGAGCAGCTGCATCGCGTGCGGCACCAGCGTTACGTCGACTACGGCCCGCTCGAAGGCGGCCTGCGCGTGGTGTGAACGACGACGGGAAACTGTCGCGACGCTGAATTAGCCCGAAGGTCACGACGACTTCCGGAACGCGTCGCGACGACTGCAACCGTCCACCATGGCGGTGCATCTGATGAGGCACNNACCCGCCATGAACGCCCAGCTCCGCCACGACGACCTCGCGCTCCCGCTGCCGCCGCCTTCCCACGACGCCCGCCGCCGCCAGCTCGGCGACCTGACGCTCGACGACGCGGCCGTGGCCCGGTTCAACGCGCTGTTGGCCGAACTGTCGCCGGACGCGCCGCGCGTGAGCGCCGACCAGCTGGTCACGCTGGCGCGCTGGCTGCAGCAGCAGCCTCGGGACCAGGCCGTGGCCATCCTGTCCGAGCGGCTCGCCCGCGCCGAGCAGCTGCGCCGCATGCTCAACGACGGCGACTGGGAAGTCGACGCCGACATGCGCGAGCGCGCCCGCATGCTCACCAGTTACCTGCAGCAGGTGGACGACCTGATCCCGGACGACCAGCCGCTGGTCGGCCACCTCGACGACGCGCTCCTGGTGGAACTGGCCTGGCCGGCCTTCCGCGGGGAAACGCTCGACTACCGGGACTTCTGCCGCTTCCGCAGCGCCGAACGCCCGCGCGGCACCGCCGCCGAGCGCCGCCTGGCCTGGGAAAACGCCTGCCTCGCCGAAGCCGCCCTGCTGCAGCAGCGCCGCGACGTGCGCGCGCGACGCTACGCCGGCGGCCAGCCGCTGCCGGCGTTGTTCCGCGTCGGCTGAGGACCTTTCAACGGGGCGGGCGGCAGGGTTTGGCAACAGGGACTGTCAAGCCTTGTCCGCCCCCACCCTCGGGGTAAACTGCCGGTTGACCCTTGGTCCCCGGCATGACGCCCCGATTCGTCCACCTCCACCTTCACAGCGAGTATTCGCTCACCGATTCCAGCATCCGCATCCCGGAGCTGGTGTCGCGCTGCGCCGCGCTCGGGCTGCCGGCGGTGGCGGTGACCGACGTCAGCAACCTGTTCGCGCTGGTGAAGTTCTACAAGGCCGCCGAGGGCGCCGGGCTCAAGCCGGTGGCCGGCGCCGACCTGTGGATCAGCGAGGGCGGCACGCCGTCGCGCATCACCCTGCTCTGCCAGGACCGCCGCGGCTACCTGGCGCTGTCACGCCTGATCAGCCGCGCCTTCCTCGAAGGCCACGCCGGTGATTACGTCGCCGTCGAACCCGACTGGCTCTACGCCGACTGCGAGGGCCTGATCGCCCTGGCCGGGCGTGAGAGCCCGGTCGGCCGCGCCATCGCCAGCGGCCGCGACGAAGCAGCGCGGCAGGCGCTGGACNNCGAACCGGCTCTATCTGGAACTCACCCGCACCAACCGCGAGGGCGAGGACACCTTCAACGCCGCCGCCGTGGCCTTGGCCGGCGCCCGCGGGCTGCCGCTGGTGGCCAGCAACGACGTGCGTTTCCTCTCGCGCGACGATTTCGAGGCGCACGAGGCCCGCGTGTGCATCGCCACCGGCCGCGTGCTCGACGATCCCAAGCGCCCGCGCGAATTCACGCCCGAGCAGTACCTGAAGTCGCCGGAGGAAATGGCCGAGCTGTTCGCCGACCTGCCCGAGGCGCTGGAAAACACTGTCGAGCTGGCCAAGCGCTGCAACCTCGAGCTGAGCCTCGGCAAGTACTACCTGCCCGATTTCCCGGTACCGGAAGGCCACACGCTCGACACCTGGATCCGCGAGGAAGCCCACCGCGGCCTGGCCGGCCGGCTGGCGAAGATCGAACTGGCACCCGGCCGCAGCGCCTCCGACTACGCCGCGCGGCTCGACATCGAGCTCGACGTGATCGTGAAGATGGGCTTCCCCGGCTACTTCCTGNNTCCCGGGCTACTTCCTGATCGTGGCCGACTTCATCAACTGGTCCAAGCGCAACGACATCCCGGTCGGGCCGGGCCGCGGCTCCGGCGCAGGCTCGCTGGTGGCCTACGCGCTGGGCATCACCGACCTCGACCCGATCCGCTACGACCTGCTGTTCGAGCGCTTCCTGAACCCGGAACGCGTGTCGATGCCCGACTTCGACATCGACTTCTGCATGGACCGGCGCGACGAGGTGATCGACTACGTCGGCCAGAAGTACGGCCGCGACAAGGTCAGCCAGATCATCACCTACGGCACCATGGCCGCGAAGGCGGCGGTGCGCGACTGCGGCCGCGTGCTGGGCCATCCCTATGGCTTCGTGGACGGCGTGGCCAAGCTGATCCCGAACACGCTGGGCATCACGCTCGACGACGCCCTGGGCCTGAGCGAGGCCGCGCGCAAGAACAGCGAACTCGCCTCTGCCGAACTGATCTCGCGCTACCAGACCGAAGACGACGTGCGCGACCTGATCGACCTGGCGCGCAGCCTCGAAGACCTGACCCGCAACGCCGGCAAACACGCCGGCGGCGTGGTGATCGCGCCCACGCCGCTCACCGACTTCAGCCCGCTGTTCGCCGAACACGTGGCCAAGGGCGAATCGAGCCGCTCGGTGGTGACGCAGTTCGACAAGGACGACGTCGAAGCCGTCGGCCTGGTGAAGTTCGACTTCCTGGGCCTGCGCACGCTCACCATCATCGACTGGGCGCTCAAGGCCATCAACGCGCGCCGCCAGCGCGCCGGCATCGAGCCGGTGGACATCCTGGCGCTGCCGCTGGACGACCCGGACACCTACGCGCTGCTGTCGAAGGGCCAGACCACCGCGGTGTTCCAGTTCGAATCGCGCGGCATGAAGGAGTACATCCGCAAGCTGCAGCCCTCGACCTTCGAGGACCTGATCGCGCTCGCGGCGCTCTACCGCCCCGGCCCGCTGGGCGCGGGCATGGTGGACGACTTCATCGACCGCCGCCACAGCCGCGCCGAGGTGAGCTACCCGCACCCGCTGCTCGAGCCCATCCTCAAGCCCACCTACGGCGTGATCGTCTACCAGGAACAGGTGATGCAGATCGCCCAGGTCCTGGCCGGCTATTCGCTGGGCGGCGCCGACCTGCTGCGCCGTGCCATGGGCAAGAAGAAGCCCGAGGAGATGGCCAAGGAGCGCGTGAAGTTCGAGGCCGGCGCGGCCGAACGCAGCATCGAGGCCGCCAACGCCAGCGCCATCTTCGACCTGATGGAGAAGTTCGCGGACTACGGCTTCAACAAGTCGCACTCCGCCGCCTACGCGCTGGTGGCCTACCAGACGGCGTGGCTGAAGGCGCACTACCCGGCCGAATTCATGGCCGCGACGATGTCCTCGGACATGGACAACACCGACAAGGTGGTGACCTTCCTGGACGAGGCGCGCGAGATCGGCCTGGCCGTGCTGCCGCCCGACGTGAACTCCTCCGGCTACATGTTCGAGGCGCTCGACGCCAAAACCGTGCGCTACGGCCTGGGCGCGGTGAAGGGCGTCGGCCGCGGCGCCTGCGAATCGATCGTGGAAGCGCGCCGGGCCGGCGGGGAATTCCGCGACCTGCTCGACTTCTGCCAGCGGGTCGATTCCACCAAGCTCAACCGCCGCGTGCTTGAAGCCCTGGTGCACGCCGGCGCACTCGACGCGCTGGGCCCGAACCGCCCCTCGCTGCTGCTGCAGCTGCCCGAGGTCATCAAGGCCACCGAACAACTGGCGCGCGAACGCGCCGCCGGCCAGGTGTCGCTGTTCGGTGGCGCCGCCGACGCGCCCGCCATCCACATCGAACTGCCGGTGGCGCCGGACTGGCCGCTGGAAACCAAGCTCCTGGGCGAGCGCGAAACCCTGGGCCACTACCTCAGCGGCCACCCGCTCGACCCGTGGCGGGCCGAACTGCAGGGCCTGGTGGGCGTGTCGCTGGCCGACCTCGACCACCTGTGGAGCAGCAAGAAGGACCGCCGCGGCGAAGCCGCCGTGGTGCTGGCCGGCATCGTCACCGCGGTGCGCCGGCGCGGCGACACCATGGCCTTCGTGCGCATCGAGGACGGTCGCGGCCAGCTCGAGGTGGCCTTCTTCCGCGAGGCCTTCGCCGAATCCGGGCACCTGCTCTCGCGCGACCGCATCCTGCTGGTGGAAGGCAACCTGGCCGAGGACCAGTTCAGCGGCGGCTTCGTGCTGCGCGCGCGCCAGTGCTGGGACTTCCGCGCCCTGTGCTCGCAGCACGCACGCCGGCTGGCCCTGACGGTGGACCTGCGCGCCCACGGCGCCTGGGACAAGCTGCAGTCCACGCTGGCCGCCTACCGCCCCGGCGCCACCCCGATGCGCCTGGACCTGCTCACGCCCGGCAAGGCCCGCGGCACCGTGGACGTGAACGGCCCGCTGGGCGTGCGCACCGACCCCGAGCTGATCAGCCAGCTGCGCGCCCTGCCCGGCGTCAGCCAGGTCAGCCTGGCCCTGCACCGCCCTTGGCAGCAGGGCGGCGGCTGAGCCGTGGTGGCCGGCGGGCAAGCCGGCTAGAATCGCGCGCTAGAACCTTTGCTCTAGACCGCCGGCCCCAGGCTGGCGTGTCCGACCCGAGTCCAAGAATGAATCCGAACTTCCTCGATTTCGAACAGCCCATCGCCGAACTGGACGCCAAGATCCAGGAACTGCGC
>DNNT01000258.1 GCA_003497545.1 Arenimonas sp.
CAAGAAGACGGTCTTCAACGACACCCACCGGGCGCTTGGCGCCAAGATGGTGGACTTCGGCGGCTGGGACATGCCGATCAACTACGGCTCCCAGATCGAGGAACACCACCAGGTGCGCCGCGACGCCGGCATGTTCGACGTCTCGCACATGACCATCCTCGACCTGCGCGGCGAGCAGGTGCGGCCCTTCCTGCGCAAGCTGGTGGCCAACTCGGTCGACAAGCTCAAGGCAAAGGGCAAGGCCCTGTACGCCTGCATGCTCGACGAGAAGGGCGGCGTCATCGACGACCTGATCGTCTATTACCTGGCCGAGGACTTCTTCCGCCTGGTGGTCAACGCCGCCACCCGCGACAAGGACCTGGCCTGGATCACCGCGCAGGCGGCCCCGTTCGGCGTGGCCATCCGCGAGCGCCGCGACCTGGCCATCGTCGCCGTGCAGGGCCCGAACGCCCGCGCCAAGGTGCTCGAGCTGCTCAGCCCCGAGGCCGCGCAGGCCGCCGGCAAGCTCGGCAAGTTCGTGGCTTGCGAGGCCGACGGCCTGTTCGTCGCCCGCACCGGCTACACCGGCGAAGACGGCTTCGAGGTGATGGTGCCGGAGGCGCAGGCGGTGGATTTCTGGAACCGCCTGCTGGCCGTCGGCGTGAAGCCGGCCGGCCTGGGCGCGCGCGACACGCTGCGCCTGGAGGCGGGCATGGCGCTGTACGGCCAGGACATGGACGAGTCGGCCACGCCCTATGAAGCCGGTCTGGCCTGGACCGTCGCGCTCGACGAGGGCCGCGACTTCACCGGCCGCGCCGCGCTCGAGGCGCAGAAGGCCGCCGGCGCCGCGCGCCAGATGATCGGCCTGGTGCTGGACGAGAAGGGCGTACTGCGCCACGGCCAGGCGGTGTTCTGCGCCAGCGGCGAGGGCGAGATCCTGTCGGGCACCTTCTCGCCGACGCTGGGCAAGGCCATCGCGCTGGCGCGCGTGCCGGCGGGCGAGGTCGGGGCGGTTGAGGTCGACATCCGCGGCAAGCGCCTGCCCGTGCGCGTGGTGAAGTACCCGTTCGTGCGCGACGGCGCCGCCCAGCCCGGCGTGCTGGCCTGAGCCGACGGCCGGGTGCCACGACGCCCCGGCCGCGTTTAAACTAAGCCCACCCCTGTTCGCACCACCGATCCCGAGGCCCCAACGATGAGCGAGATTCCCGGCGACCTGAAGTTCCTCAAGTCCCACGAGTGGGCCCGTGTCGAAGACAACGGCCGCGTCACCGTCGGCATTTCCGACCATGCCCAGGGCCTGCTTGGCGACCTGGTCTACGTCGAGCTGCCCAATGTCGGCGACAGCGTGGAGCAGGGCGGCGCCACCGCCGTGGTCGAGTCGGTCAAGGCCGCCTCCGACGTTTATTCCCCGGTGTCGGGCAAGGTGGTCGAGGTGAACTCGGCGCTGTCCGACAAGCCCGAGACCATCAACGAAGACGCCTTCGGCGAAGGCTGGATCTTCGTGATCGAGCCGTCCGAGCCGGAGCAGCTCAAGGAGCTGCTGTCGCCCGACGACTACGCCCAGCTGCTCGAGGACGAAGGCCACTGAGGCCTTCGCCCAGGTTGTCGAAGCTGCCGGCCGCCCTGTGCGGCCGGTGCTTTTTCCGCCATCCCGAAGTGCGCGACGCCGTCCCGGTTTCGCGCACTTTTGCTTTTTGCGGTGCGCAAATCGGTTCCGGCCGGTGTTTTTTTTCGTCCCGCCAAGCGCTCGCCGGACGTCGTCCGGGAGCGTCCGGAGGCAGCTTCGGAAACACCGCGCAGACACCGCGCGCCGCAACGCGTTTGTAATCGGAGAGCCATTTTTCCGATGTTTTTTTTCATGCGTGTTTTCCCGACACGCTTCGAGGCGGGAACGACGACCCGCTCGCGCGCCGCCATCGCAGGCGCAAGTCCCGGCCAGCCCTTGAATTTTTTTTTGCGAAGTTGTTGACAGGGCGAAATCCCGTGATTAGCTTTCGCCCAGCAGACATCAACTGCGGAAGAGAGTGATCAGGAACGAGTCGACAACGCGAGCCACGACACCCAACTCCACCCCGGAACTCATCACGGTGGATCAGGGCCAACATCCCTCCGCGAAATCGAAATCGTCCTTCCGCAAACAGCGACTTTCCGACGCCCGGGCCGCTTTCGGTCCGGGCGTTTCCGTTTCCGGCGCCGCCCCGCGCCGGCCCAAATCCGCCCGCCGCGCCTTGAGCGCGACGGCGGTACGCCCCGGGAATCGTCCCGTGGCGGTGCCTTTGTGACTGGGCAGTCCAAAAGCCAACTGACGAGGAGTTGACCATGGCTACTAAGAAAGCTGCGAAGAAACCGGCCAAGAAGGCCGCGAAGAAGACCGTGAAGAAGGCCGCCAAGGCCGTCAAGAAGGTCGTGAAGAAGGCCGCCAAGAAGGTCGCCAAGAAGCCGGCCAAGAAGGCTGCGAAGAAGGTCGCCAAGAAGCCGGCCAAGAAGGCCGCGAAGAAGGCTGTCAAGAAGACCGCCAAGAAGGCTGCCAAGAAGGCTGCCAAGAAGGTCGCCAAGAAGCCGGCCGCCAAGAAGTCGGCTGCCAAGAAGCCGGCCAAGAAGAAGGCTGCCAAGAAGGCTGCCAAGAAGCCGGCGGCCAAGAAGGCTGCCAAGAAGCCGGCTGCCAAGAAGAAGGCCGCGCGCAAGCCGGCCGCCAAGAAGCCGGCTGCCATGCCGGCCGCCCCGGTTGCCCCGGCGCTGTAAGGCGCCACAACCAAAAGCTACAAGTCTGGACTCTCTCCCCGTGTTGCCCAGGCGGGGAGGGAGACTTTCCAAAGGCACGCAGACGCCGGCTCAATGCCGGCGTTCGCTTTTGTGGGGTTTTGAAATCCGCGCCGCGCGCGGGGATCAGCGGCGGCGGGCGCCGCGCCGAACCGGCGCCTGCATCGGGCCGAGCCAATCACGCGTGGGCAGGCCCAGGGCCTTGTCGAGCGTGGTGGGCAGCAGGCCGGTGGGCATCGCGCTTTCGCTGTTCCAGAGGATCACCACGCCGATGTCCTTCTCGGGCAGGAAGGCGGCCAGCGCGCGGTAGCCCTGCACGGCGCCGCCGTGGAAGACCAGGGTGTGCCCGGCGTAGTCGTAGATGCGCCAGCCCAGGCCGTAGTAGGCGCTGCGCAGGCGGTCGCGGCGCCAGCCGCTGCCGCGTACTTCGCCCGGCGTGGCGACCTGCGGGGTCTGGATCTCGTTGAGCACTTCGGCCGGCAGCACGTCGGGGCGGTGGCCCATCTGCGCCACGAGCCAGTTCGCCATGTCGCGCACCGAGGCGTTGACGCCGGCCGCCGGCGGGATGCGGTAGTAGGTTTCCTTCGGCCGCACCGGTACCCAGGTGCCGCCGCTGCGCACGTGCGGGCGCGCCCAGCTCGGGCTCGACTCCAGGCCTTCGCGGCCGAAGGTGGCGCCGAACATGCCCAGCGGGTGGAACAGGCGCTTTTCCACCTGGTGCGCGTAGAAGTCGCCGGTGGCGGCGAACACCATGTCGCCGACCAGGCTGAAGGCGATGTTCTGGTAGGCGTAACACTCGCCCGGGCTGCAGGTGAGCGGCGCCTCGGAAAGCTTTTCCGCCAGCAGCGGGTAGGGCTGGTTGGCCTCGAGGTCGCGGTCGTAGGTGTTGTAGGCCAGGCCGACCTGGTGGCTGAGCACCTGGCGCACGGTGATCTTCTGCGCCGCGGCGCCGTCGCGCAGGGTGAAGGCGGGCAGCTGGTTGACGATGGGGCTGTCCCAGCTCATCGCGCCCTCGCTCACCAGCAGCGCGCTGATCGTGCCGGCGAAGGCCTTGGACAGCGACGCCACCCGGAACGCCGTGTCGGGCGTGACCGGCTGGCGCAGCTTGCTGTCGACCACGCCGTAGCCGCGCAGCGACACCACCTTGCCGTCCTCGACGATGGCCATGGCCAGGCCGGGGATGCGGGCGCGGGTGACGACCTGTTCGGCCAGCCGCTCCATCTCGCGCGCCTCGTCGCTGAAGTCGTCGGCGGCCCGCGCGCTGGCGGCGCAGGCGAGGCCGGCCAGCGCGAGCAGCGGCAGGGCGAGCAGGGGGGCGGAACCGGCTTTCGTGCGTGGCATGGGCAACGTATGCTTGGCGAACACGGCCATTCTAGCGCGGTGGGTGCGCAGCGGCCGCAACCGGGGAGCAAAGAAATGGCAACGACTCTGCTAGT
>DNNT01000009.1 GCA_003497545.1 Arenimonas sp.
TTCGCGGTGGGGCCGGCGCCAGGTCGGTGGACAGCGAAGAACCGCCAAGCCATCCCTGACCGGGAGAAGAGCCAAAAAAAACGGCCCGGGCGAGCCCGGGCCGTCGTTCAGGCGCCGAGGGCGCGTCGGCTTACCAGATGGCCACCTGGGTGTCGGCCGGGCGCACCATGGCGTCGCCTTCCTTGCAGCCGAAGGCCGCCGCGAACACCGGCAGGTTCGACGGGGCGCCGATGGCGCGGAAGCGGGCCGGGGCGTGCGGGTCGGTCTGCAGGCGCACCTTCAGCTCTTCGGGCTTGAAGTTGCGGCGCCACACCGTGGCCCAGTTCATGAAGAAGCGCTGGTCCTGGGTGTAGCCGTCGATTTCGGCCACCTTCTTGGTGGCCAGCTCGCGCTGCAGGGCGTCGAAGGCCACGGCCAGGCCGCCGAGGTCGGCGATGTTCTCGCCGAGCGTCAGCTTGCCGTTCACGTGCAGGCCGTCGATGGACTCGTAGCCGTCGAACTGCGCCACCAGCTTGCCGGTGCGCTCTTCGAAGCCGGTCTTGTCCTTGTCGCTCCACCAGTTCTCGAAGTTGCCCGAGGCGCCGAAGCGGCTGCCCTGGTCGTCGTAGCCGTGGATCATCTCGTGGCCGATCACCGCGCCGATGCCGCCGTAGTTGAGCGCGTCGTCGGCGTTGGCGTCGAAGAACGGCGGCTGCAGGATGGCGGCCGGGAACACGATCTCGTTGGCCAGCGGGTTGTAGTAGGCGTTGACCGTCTGCGGGCTCATCGCCCACTCGGTCTTGTCCACCGGCTGGCCGATCTTGGCCAGGTTGAACTGGTAGTTGAAGGCGTTGGCGGCCATCAGGTTGGCGACGTAGCTGTCGCGGCCGGTCTGCAGGCCGCTCCAGTCACGCCACTTGTCCGGGTAGCCGATCTTCGGGGTGAAGGCGGCCCACTTCTCCAGCGCCTTGGCCTTGGTGTCCTCGCCCATCCACTCGAGGTTCTCGATGCGCGCCTTGAGCGCCTCGGACAGGTTGCCCACCAGCTGCTGCATGCGCGCCTTGGCTTCCGGCGAGAACGCGACCTGCACGTATTCCTGGCCCAGGGCCTCGCCCATCTGGCCGTTGATGGTGTTGAGCACGCGCTTCCAGCGCGGCTGCATTTCCTGCTGGCCGCGCAGGGTCTTGCCGTAGAAGTTGAAGTTCTCCTGGGCGAAGGCGTCGGCCAGGAAGGGCGCGGCGTTGTCCACGGCCTGGTAGCGCAGGTAGGCCTGCCAGGTGGCCACCGGCACGTCGGCCAGCATGGCGCTCACTTCCTTGTGGAAGTCGGGCTGGGCCAGCGAGAACATCTCCGGCGCGGCGACGCCCTGCGACTCGAAGAACTTCGACCACGGGAAGTTCGGGGTCAGCGCGTCGGCGTCGGCCACGGTGACCGGGTTGTAGTACTTGGAGACGTCGCGCGAGAGTTCCTCGCTCGACATCGACACCTTGGCCAGGCGGGTTTCGAAGTCCATCACGGCCTTGGCCTGGTCGGCCGCGGTGGCCTCGTCGGCGCCGGCCAGCTTCAGGATGTTGGCGACGTGGGCGACGTAGGCCTCGCGGATGGCCGCGTGCTTGTCGTCGAAGTAATAACCCTTGTCCGGCAGGCCCAGGCCGCCCTGGCCGGCGTAGGCGATGTTGAGCGTCGAGTTCTTGAAGTCCGGGCTCGGGCCGAAGCCGAACACGTAGCCCTGGCCCTTGGCATAGCTGGCGCGCAGCCATTCGGCCACGGCTTCGCCGGACTCGAGCGCGGCGATGGAATCGAGGATCGGCTGGATCGGCGCCAGGCCGGCGGCGTTGATGGCCGCTTCGTCCATGCCGGTGGCCCAGACGTCGCCGATCAGCTTGGCGGTGCCGCTGGCGTCGGTGCGGGCGGCGAGGTTCTCGACCAGCTTCTGCTGGATTTCGAGCGAACGTTCGGCCAGCAGCTCGAAGCTGCCCCAGGTGGTGCGGTCGGCCGGCACCGGGTTGGCGGCCAGCCACTTGGCGTTGACGAACTGGTCGAGGTCGGTGCAGGCCGACACGCTGGTGTCGAGGTCGGCGGCCTGCAGCGAGATGAGCGGGGTCTTGAGCGTGGCCAGGTCGACCAGCGGGGCCGGCGCCGGCTCNNTCGGCCTTCTGGCAGGCGGCGAGGGCGACGGTGACGGCGAGCGCCAGCGTCAGGGGCTTGAGGTTGCGGAAGGTCACGTGGGTCTCCGGGCCCCCGGAAAAGGGGCAGGGTGGGTCGGGAAGGTGGGGCCACCGGGCTGCGGCGGTCTCCCCGATTGTCCTCCCTCGGCCGATGCGGGGTATAGGCCGGAGGTCACGGATGGCCGCAAAACAAAAGCCCCGGGCAGCGGGGCTGCCCGGGGCCGCGGAATGGCGACTGCGCGCCGGCGGTTACCAGATGACCACGCGGTCCTCGCCCGAGCGCACCATCTTGTCGCCTTCCTTGCAACCGAAGGCTTCGGCGAAGGCCGGCTGGTTCGAGGGCGCGCCGATCGCGCGGAACATGCCCGGCGAGTGCGGGCCGACCGTGATCTGCTGCTTGAGCTGGGCTTCGGTGAAGGCGATGCGCCACACCGTGGCCCAGTTCATGTAGAAGCGCTGGTCCTGGCTGTAGCCGTCGATCATCGGGTCGATGAAGCCCTCGCCCTGGGCGCGCTTGAGCGCGTCGTAGGCGACCGTGGTGCCGCCGAGGTCGGCGATGTTCTCGCCCAGGCCCAGCTTGCCGTTGACGAACAGGCCCGGCAGCGCCTCGTAGCCGCTGTACTGGTCGGCGAGTTTCGCGGCCGCGGCCTCGAACTTGGCGCGGTCTGCTTCGGTCCACCAGTTGGCCATGTTGCCGGTGGCGTCGAACTTGCTGCCCTGGTCGTCGAAGCCGTGCAGCATCTCGTGGCCGATCACCGCGCCGATGCCACCGTAGTTGAGCGCGTCGTCGGCGTTGGCGTCGAAGAACGGCGGCTGCAGGATGGCGGCCGGGAACACGATCTCGTTGGCGGTGGCGCGGTAGTAGGCGTTCACCGTCTGCGGGCTCATGCCCCACTCGCTGCGATCCACCGGCTTGCCGATCTTGTCGAGCATGTAGCGGGTGTTGAAGGCCGCCGCGGCCATCACGTTGGCGGCGTAGCCGTCGCGCGAAACGGCCAGGCCGTCCCATTCGCGCCACTTGTCCGGGTAGCCGATCTTCGGGGTGAAGGACGACCACTTCTCCAGCGCCTTGGCCTTGGTTTCCTCGCTCATCCAGGCCAGGCCCTCGAGGCGGTGCTTGAGCGACTGCATCAGGTTGCCGACCAGCTGCTCCATCTTCGCCTTGGATTCCGGCGGGAAGGCCTGGGCGACGTAGAGCTGGCCGAAGCCTTCGCCCATCGAACCGTTGAGCGCGCCCAGCACGCGCTTCCAGCGCTCGGGCATTTCCTTCTGGCCGGCGAGCGTCTGGCGATAGAACTCGAAGTTGGCGCGCTCGAAAGCGCTGCCCAGGTAGGGCGAGGCGCCGTCGATGGTGCGGAAGCGCAGCCAGGTCTGCCACTGCTCCAGCGGCACGTCGGCCAGCATGGCGTCGAACTCCTTGAAGAAGCCCGGCGTGGCCAGCGAGAAGCTCTGCGGCGCCGGCACGTCGAGCGCGGCGAAGAACGCGGTCCAGCTGAAGTTCGGGGTGGCGGCGTCGGCGTCGGCCAGTGCCACCGGGTTGTAGCGCCTGGCCGGGTCGCGCAGTTCCAGGCGGCCCAGCGAGGCCTTGGCCAGGCGGGTCTCGAAGTCCATCACCTGCTGGGCCTGGGCCCTGGCGCTGGCCTCGTCGGCGCCGGCCAGCTGCATCAGCTTGGCGACGTGTTCGACGAAGGCGACGCGCGCGGCTTTGTAATCCTCGCGGTCTTCCAGGTAGTAGGCGCGCTCGGGCAGCGACAGGCCGCCCTGGATGGCGTAGGCGATGTTGGTGGTGGAGTCGTTGTAGTCGGCCATCGCGAAGAAGCCGAACAGCATGCCCTGGCCCGAGGCGTAGGCCTGGCCCAGGTAGGCCGGGATGTCGCGGGTGGCGGTGAGCGCGGCGATGCGGTCGAGCTCGGGCTGGATCGGCGCCAGGCCGGCGGCTTCGATGGCGGCCTCGTCCATGCCGGCGGCGAAGAAGTCGCCCACCTTCTGCTCCATGCTGCCGGCCGGCCACTGGCCCGCGGCGGCGGCCTTGGCGATCTCGTGCTGCACCTGCAGGGAACGCTCGCCCAGCGCGGGGAAGGCGCCCCAGGTCGTGCGGTCACCCGGCACCGGGTTGGCGGCGAGCCACTTCGAGTTCACGAAGCCATTGAAGTCCTGGCAGGCCTCGATGCTGGTGTCGAGGTCCTCGGCCTTGAAGGAGATGGGCTGCTGCGCGACCTGCGAAAGGTCCACCGAAAGCTTCGGCGCTTCCGGCGCGGCGGCGGTTTCGGCCGGGGCCTCGGCCTTCTGGCAGGCGGCGAGCACGAAGGTGGCGGACAAGGCGAGGGCGAGTGGCTTCAGGCGCGGGGTCATGGGCGGGTCTCGGGACGGGAAACGAAGGGATCGAGCCTAGGGCATGCGGGCTTGGCGGGAGTAGGCCATTGGTCATGGTTTTGACTTGTGAAGGCTTCGGCGGTGCCGAAGAAGGGCTGACCTCGCTATCTGGGGACGGCCATAACGGGACGATTTGCTTTGGCCTCATTTGAGGGTAAGGTGGGCTTGTTGGTCCTGGACTCCCATGCTCAAGCAGCCCCGTCTCCAGACCCGCAGTCACGCCGCTGTTGTTCTTCCGCATCGGCTTTCTGAAGGTCAAAGCGCAATCGCGCGTTCCGGTCGCCGTTCGGCGCCGGTTCTCCTTGCCCGCGCCACGGCGCAGCGGCAGACGGTGGTTTCCCAAGGCATCACGCGCGCCGCTCCTGCGGCCGTTGGCGTTTCCAGGGCCTGAACCCGAGCCTGGCGCGACCGCCCGGCAGCGGGCGGCGTGCTGGTCTCCCCCGTCGTGAAAAAAGGAGAGCGGTATGCGTGTTCTGGCCTGTGATGGCATCCACGAGGATGGTTTGGCCCTGTTCCGCCAGGCGGGATGGACGGTCGAGGTGAGCGAGCCGATCAAGGACCCGAAGGTCCTGGCGGCGAAGCTGGAAGGTTTCGACGCGGTGCTGGTGCGTTCGGCCACCCAGGTGCCGGCCGAGGCGCTGGCCAATGCGCCGAAGCTGCGCGTGATCGGCCGCGCCGGCGCCGGCGTGGACACCATCGACGTCGACGCCGCCACCGCGCGCGGCATCGCGGTGATGAACGCGCCCGACGGCAACACGCTCGCCGCCGCCGAGCACGCCATCTCGCTGCTGTTCGCGCTCGCGCGCCACGTGCCGCGCGCCGACGCCGGCATGAAAGCGGGGGAATGGCCCAAGGCCGGGCTCACCGGCTTCGAGCTCGAAGGCAAGAAGCTGGGCGTGATCGGCCTGGGCCGCATCGGCGCCACGGTGGCGCGCAAGGCCCAGGGCATCGGCATGGAAGTGGCCGCGCACGACCCCTTCCTGCCCGCCGCCGCCGCCGGCAAGGGCAGCGTGCCGCTGATGTCGCTGGAAGACCTGCTGGCCTGGGCCGACGTGGTCACGCTGCACATCCCGCGCACCAAGGAAACCACCAACCTGCTCGACGAAACCCGCCTGCGCGGCATGAAGCGCGGCGCTTTCCTGGTGAACGCCGCGCGCGGTGGCCTGGTGGACGAAGAGGCGCTGCTGCGCCTGCTCGACGAAGGCCACCTGGCCGGCGCCGCGCTCGATACCTTCGCCACCGAGCCGCTGCCCAAGGATTCGCCGCTGCGCGGCAACCCGCGCCTGGTGCTCACGCCGCACCTGGGCGCCAGCACCGGCGAGGCGCAGCAGGCGGTGAGCACCATCCTGGCGCGCCAGATCATCGACTTCGTCGCCTCCGGCGCGGTCGCGGGCTGCGTCAACCTGCCGCCGCTCACGCCGGAAACCGCGCGCGAGGTAGGCCCCTGGATGCCGCTGATGACCGCGCTGGGCAAGCTCGCCGCACGCCTGGTGCCGGCGCCGGTGAAGCTGCAGGTGACCTATGCCGGCCGCACCGAGGGTTTGGACACCCGCCCGCTGACCCGCTTGCTGGTGGCCGCGCTGCTGGGCCCGGCCTCGGGCCGCGTGACGCCGGTGAACGCGCTGCACGAAGCCGCCGCGCGCGGCCTGGAAGTGGCCGAAACCCTGGGCGGCGACGGCGACGGTTTCGACCGCCTGCTGCGCATCCGCGTGCAGGGCGGCGGCCAGGTGCGCGAGATCGAGGCCACGCTGCACCGCGGCCCGCGCGTGGTGCGCCTGGACGGCGTCGAACTCGACTTCGACCCGTTGGCGCACATCCTGCTCATGCGCAACGAAGACAAACCCGGCGTGATCGGCCTGGTCGGTTCGCACCTGGGCGCGGCCGGCGTGAACATCGTCAACTTCTCGCTCGGCGCCACCGGCGACGGCGGCGCCATCGCCGCCATCACCGTCGACCGCGAAGTGCCGGCGCCGCAGCTGGCCTCGCTGCGCGGCATCCCGGGCATCCTGTCGATGGAGCAGCCCTGATGCGCATCCTGCTTGCCCGCCACGGGGAAACGCCGTGGAACGCCGAAGGCCGCTACCAGGGCCAGATCGACATCCCGCTTTCGCCGATCGGTGAAGCCCAGGCCCAGGCCCTGGGCGCCCGCTTGGCCTCG
>DNNT01000015.1 GCA_003497545.1 Arenimonas sp.
AATCGGGAATGGTTCCGCAGCCGAGCCGAGGCCAAGGTCCTGATCGAGCGCTGGCGGCAGTTCTACAACGAGCAGCGGCCGCACAGTGCCCACCGTTACAAGGCCCCGGCCACCGTTCGACGGGCCTGGCTCGAGGCAGACAATATCCACCCCGGACTCACTGGCTGATTGGCTACAAGATCCGTACGCAGGTCACCATCCCTGACGTGGTGCGAACCATCTCCGCCGTCAAACTACCCTTCACCTGACGGGCATGGCCGGCGCCGGAGTGCACCCAGTCCCGTGCGAGCGCCGTCGGATCGGTGAACGTCCGCAGCGGAGTGGGATTATCAAACGGCGGCAGGTCGCCTGCCGGGAATGCGGTGGAGGCTAGTGTCTGCTCGCGCGCGGCGAGGCGGATTGGCTTTTTCGAGATGTCCAAAGCTGACGCCAGATGCCGCACATCGATTCGGGCATCTCCTGGCGCGATGGCCAATGCTGAATCAACCCGTCTTTCCTGGAGGCCCCAAACCTTGAGAGGATGGAGCCATGAGCAACAAGTTGACGCACATCGTGCGCTTGGCGGCAATGCCTTGGCAGGCTCTTGCGGTCGCCGCTTGAAAGGAAGGACTTGCACAACACCACTATGGAATGAGATCACCCCGTTGGCCAATAGTAAGCACTTTGAGCATCTAGGCTCCGTTGGCACTGAGGATCACGCGGATCGAACTGCTGCCCAACTCCAGCTCTCGGGGCACTAGGACAAGTAAAGCAGCAGACGCTGTCCTATGAGTGCGTTCACGGGCGCGCAAAATCTCTTCAAACTGAGCGGAGGAACTAGCCACGGATATAACAAGCGTGGGACCCGCCACATATGCTCTGGAGAGAAGTACTTTCAGCCTTTGCTGCTCGGTCAACTGATTGGGATACAGACCGCCCACACCCGACAACTCAAATTCATCCGATATGACGGAAATGCGTTGCTCCAGGCCCGCGCGAATGCCGGCGTACCGAAGAGGGATCTCGACATTCTCTGAGACTGTCAGATCTTCAATTAGTGGGACCTCTGGCGAGAATACGCCGATGTGCTCCGCCCTAAACCGGGCTCGAGCCGCATCACTGAGGCTCACCACCTCCGATCCGCAAAACTGGTAGGAACCGACATACTCAGCCGTCATGAGCGAAAGTGCTGAAACCAGGCTAGCTCTAGCCGCAGCAGTCGGGGCAGACAGCACTGCCAGGTCTCCTTTGTTCAATCTCAGCGAAAAAGGAGCGAGTTCGAGGCTGGTTAGTTGCCCAAGCACGCATTTGGGTGAGAATGCATGCAATTCGAGCACCACATCATTGGGCGGGATCATCGAATCCTCACCAGACGTCCATTTGACAGTGAAAACACTCTGTCTGCGGAATCCACAAGAGTGGATCTATGCGCAACCACTATTCGCGTCATTTTCAAGCATGAAATGGCCTCCGCAATTCTTGCTTCTGTCTCGGAATCAACGTTAGCAGTACCTTCATCGAAGATCAGTACTGCTGGGTCTTTATACAAAGCGCGCGCAATAAGAATACGCTGACGCTGTCCTGCCGAAAGTGAGTCTAATCCCTCGGCAAGATTTGAGCGGTAGCCCATCGGCAAAGATTCCACATCCTCGTGAATTTGCGCCATCTTCGCCGCTTTCATCACCCGGCCCATGTCTAAACTTGGGTCAAACATCGCAATATTGTCAGCGACTGATCCTGTGAATACGATATCGTCCTGCAGAACTGAGCTGAAGAGCTTGCGCCACTCACGCGGATCAAATGCGCCGACTGGAATTCCATCATAGGTGACTTGACCCTCGGTTGAGCCGAGAAGCCCCAAGATCACTTTAAGCAAAGTAGTTTTGCCTGCTCCAGAAGCACCGACGATAGCTACGAAATCTCCGGGCAGAATTTCCAGATTCACGTCGGAAAGAAGCGCCTGGGACTGCTTTGAATATGAGTAGCTGACGTTACTCAATACCAGGCTTCCGCCTTCTGGCAATCGCGTCCCACCTGAGGGCCGTGGCTCTGGATCGGCCGTACGTATGAAATCGAGTCGCCTGAGTTGCTCTCGTGCCAGCATGTAAGAAGGTACATTTGAGGAGATCGAAGCCACTCTTTCTCGAATAATCCCTCTAAATGCGAACAATCCAAAAATCGCTGCAACCGTGACTCCTTGCCCACTCCAAGTGGTAACCCATATAAGCAATGTGAACTCAATTGGAGTTATGGCAGCAGATGCTGCAGAGACTATTCCTCGCACTCCCGAGAGCCGCTCGCTGGCATTGATCACATCTGTGAGGCGGTTTTCCCAAAGCGCAAGCCGCACCGGCTCGGCGCGATGAAGCTTTACTGTCTGGAAGCCCCTAATGGTTTCGAAAAGAGACATTGCCTCAGACGACTGCGCTTCCACTAGGATTGCCGTGTTCTTTGACTCGGAGTGAAAGCTGATCACTCGAATCGCAACATCAACGGCTACGCCTGCTAGCACGATGATGGCTGCAGTCGCATCATAGAAGACCAATAGGACCGAGGCGCCAGCAATAATGAGCAGATCAATAGTAAGTGGGATTGCTATGTCTGTAAGTGTCCTCCGAATGGACTCAATAGACTGAATGTTTTGTGCTAGAGAAGTCGCTATGCGTTGACGCACAAAGTCAACTGGCAGGGCAAGGAGTTGCTGCATGAGTTTTACGGTAATGCGGCTCGTCAGCTCACGACCCAAGCTGGCGACACTGCGTCCGCGAACCAGCGACGTGAGAAACTGAACAGTTACGAGCAGAAGGACTCCTGCCGCTGCATGAAGAAAGTAGTCGTGCGTAGATGATGGTGAAGTTTTAAACATCGCCCTGTAAAGAAAGGGCAAACTAAGCACACAGAATTGAATAATGAGGGTTGGAATTAGCACCGAGGCCACAACTGTCGCCAAGCGCCTATCCAATCGCACTAGTGGAGAGACCGGCCTTTCTGATGCACGCTCAGGGCAAGTCTGTGCTCGGGGGTCATGCGTGATTTCAAGCGCCACACCAGTGAAGTGATCTGAGGCTTCTTCGTAGCTTAGCCGCTTCTTGCCCGTACTTGGATCCACTACTTCGATGTAATCCGACGTTGCTTCTGAAAGTACTACGAAGTGGTCCATGTTCCAATGCAGAATTGCGGGATACTTGAGCAGCCTGAGGCTCTTCAGCCCAGCTCTCACTGGCCTAGCCCTGAGCCCCAACTCTGCTGCCACATCTATTAGGTCACGAAAGCTGGCTCCTCTAGTGCTTCTTCCGAACTGTGCACTCACCGAAGCAAGGCTAACCGCCTCGCCCCAATATCGGGCAACCATAACTAGGCAAGCTGGGCCGCACTCATTCGGCGTTGTCTGGAACACCGGCACAACAGCCTTACGGCGCATCGAGAACCAGCGCCTGACTCCAGGTGTCTGAGCGACTAAGCGCCAGATAGACCTACCAATTGAGCCTGATAGGGCAGGGTTACCAAGGCCCCGCATGGCAGCTGCTCGAACAGCCTGCGAGCGGAAGGGGCCGTCTGCAACAGGTCGCTGGCTCATGTTGTTACGGGGACTCCAATTCGCGTTCGCAGTGTGCCCATATCTGCCTACCGAAGGCTGTCAACGTTTGAGCCGATCTGATCGCAGAAGCGTAGTCCGATGAAAGCCAGCTTTCCCATCGATCCAATTCTTCCTGCTCCTGCGGCAACAGTCCCACAGAATTCTTAACGTCTCGAAGAAAACGGACAACGTTCACTGTAGCGTGCGCGGCGAAAAACACCATTTCAAGAGGCCTAGCTGTTCTCTTAACCGGGGAGTAGAAATACTCCTCGGATCCAGGCTCCACTATCGGCTCGAGGCAGCAGGCTGCATAGAGGGCAAGGTGTGAACATTCATGTACAAGGGTCTCGGCTGTCAAACAAACCGTCGGATGTATGTTTAAATAGATCGCTCCTAGCTGTTGATGCGTTGTTCCGGATGTATCCGTCGATGACTGGTCTAGATTTGCGAGGTAGCAATATTTTACGTAGCTCTTAATCCATTGATAGTAAACGCCCGAGTGATCCGCGAGCAATTTACAGGCCGCTTGTAAATGTGTGACTTCCTTGGTGAGGCTCGGGGAACTAAGTTCACGCCCCCTGCTATTCGGGCTTTTGTTCTTGTCCGGAAAGTCTAAGTCTTCGAGTACCGCGCCAGAGTCGATTATGGCGAATGGCACAACTTCCGAAGATGGAATAATCGTCCAGGTGTCCTGGATCGCTGGGTTCCATTTCTCCTCACTTCGTAGCAACAGCACACGACATTCTGATCCAGATTCGACTGCCAAGTAATCGCCTGTACTGACAAGTTCGAACTTGCCATGAAGTTCGACTTGGAGGCCGGCGAAGAAGACATAGGTCGGGTCCCCTACATCGAGACTGACCCGACCCTTCCATCCACCGAGGGCCAGCACACTGAAAATGTGAGCCTTGGCGACGCTACAGTTCCCTTCCGAGGCGCGCTTCAGAGCGAGAGAAACCTCGGGCCGGAACATGCCCTTGGTGGTCGCCAACAGGCTCCTCTGCTTATCGATGAAAGACTCGTCCAGAGAGCACTTCTTCATCGCTTGAACTAGGTTCGCCCTACCAATTACATCTAGCAACGCATCAAGTCTGGGATACGGGGGAGTTGAAAAGGCCGATGCAAGCTCAATTGTCGACCGGCTCACAGCGCGACTCTCAGGTTCGCGGAAATTCGCCGTTCATCGACGTGGTTCGCAACGAGCAGGCGCATTACATCCGCGTATACCTGCTTTAGTCCATCACAATAGATGGAAGGATTATTGAATGAACCAGATTCTGAGAAGCGATTCGCAAGGCGGCCCCCTCTACAGACTCTGAACCACTCACAGCTTTGGCACGCATCTGGGCCTCGCGCGGCATCCCCGAGTTCATCCCATACCGGCGAGCTGAAGAGCTCCTCTGGGGCGGTAGTGAAGACGCTGTATGGCGTCTCGCGAAAGCGTTCGGCGAGTCCATGCAGCGTGTCCTCAGGGCCTATCTTTCCATCGGAAGAGACGACAATAAGGTGTCGATAGTCGCTCGTGTTGTAGCTTGTGTTCAGTTGCTCATCCCCGGCAAACAGGGTGATCAGCTCAGATAGGAACCGAATGCTCACATCCTTGCGTCTAAGGCGAGCCCACTCACGAATAACTGCACGCAGAAAGTCGGTTATGCGCCCTCGATCAACCATGCTGAGCGGATTCTCATGAGATGCATCTGGGAGTAGAAAGTTTAAGTGTGTGACTTCGAGATCTTCAACAAAATGCCTCAGCGTGGCAGCACCGTCCGCCTCTGGGTTTATGACGCAGAGAGCGCCCGGAATTCGACCTCCATGGGCTTTCGCGGATTTTTGCAATAGACGCAGACCTCGAACAGTCTTCTCGTATGAACTTCTTCCCCTTTTATCGAGCCTATGAAGATCATTGATCTGCTTTGGCCCATCTAGAGAAACGCCTACTCCGACGTCGTGGCGTTGAAGTATTTCAATCCACTCCTCGTCAATCAGCGCGCCATTTGTTTGGACGGCAAACTCAAACTGGAAGTTCGACTCGTGCTCGCGTAGCGTCGTGCACATCTGGTCGAATTTCGACTTTTTCATCAGTAGCGGCTCGCCGCCATGAAAACTGATTGGGATCTTGGATATTCCATACTTCTCGGCGGCTGAGCGCGAGAACATCCCGAGAGCGCCGATTACGGAATCCGACACTATTGGAGCTCGATCCTTCCAAGTCTCGTCTCCGCTAAAGAAGTAGTAGCAATACGAGCACTTAAGGTTGCAGCGCTCGCTTATCTTAAAAACAATCCCAAGTTTATTCTGAGATACTTCGTTCGCCATAGTCATCTCGTACGCATCTTTGATGAACTGCAATGTGGCCGAAGCGCACTCTCGGTGCTCAACCGGGCTCCTACAAATGAAAAGGAGCGCCGTATCGGCGCTCCTTTTTTTACATCAAACGCACTCCTCAAAGAGCGGGCAGTCCTCGGTGCTGATGTGCCGACTGAACTTCTCAAAGCCAGCCGACACCTTCACCAGGTTGGCTTCGATCAGATCTTCAATCCCGACGAACTCGTCGTCATTGGATCCAGCGACGGGCGTGCCATTTCGCGTAGACATAGTGATCTCCTATGGTGGATGAAAACCGCAGGCTGCTGGGTCAGCAGCCGTTTTGCTTCTATCACGGGGCAACAGCAACCGCAACACACTGGACGTGCTCCAACGCTCCTCTGCCTCGACGGTTATTTCTGCTTAGCAGTTGGTTGCAGCAAGTATGCTGGTTGGATGAGTGGAGGCGAGCTTGACTGAGTGCGTTAATCCTCCTGTCGCGTGACAGGTACCGACCCGCAAGGACGTTTAACGTCCGTCTTGCGGTGGCGCGAATGGCTTTACGCACATAGCGGCACAGGCCTGACTGCTTCCGCACTGCAGTCTCGGAGACTTTGAAGAGGAACTTGGCTCAAGGCGTGTGGGGCCTCGGGGGCCCAGAAAAGGCCATCAGGAAGCTAGCCCGACAGTGCGAACCGCAGCTTCCGGCCGGGGAGAGTTTGTCGCCACTTGGGCACGCGGTGCCTACTGGAATCGAGAGCTAACTGGTCTTGCGACGCCACGCAAGCTGCATTGGCGCCTATTCCCAGTCGGCCCACCACCCCAACGCCCGAGTAGTATGGTGTGAGTTGGCACAACTTCTCTATGCCAGAGCACAGGGCCATATCAGCGTAGCTGTCGGCCAAGACCCGGATCGCTTTGCCAGCAGCTGATTTAGGCTGCTGATCGTTGCCTTCTCATGGACCCCCGCAGCCGTGACCGATCCGTGAGAAAAATTCGCACGACATCGACCCCACACGGTCTGGCGGCGCACTACGCCGGCAACACGGGGCACGCCATCGCGGCGTGACTCAAACGAAATGGCCTCCGGAGAAGCCGGGGCGATTCAGGAAGGTAGAGCCACCCTTGCCAGGTCCGGATGTAGGTAATGTCCGTCACGCATGTTTGGTTCGCGTGCAATGCAGTGGACTGGCGTTGCAGGATGTTGGGATCAAGGCCGACGTCTTCGGTGCTGGCAGTTGTCGGGTTCGATAGCCATGCAGGGCGCGCGGGCCGTTCTCCCGAATCAGTCTTTCAACCCGTTGCTTGCTTCACATCTCTCCTCGCTTACGAAGTTCCAGAAGGATTCGAGGTGCAACATAGATGCCGTGGCTAGCAACGAACGAGGCGGGAATCGGTCGGAGTAGCTTTTGCCTTCATGGGCCCGATCCGAGATCGGGTGTTTCAGCCAAGCGTGGTAGCCAGTACGCGCGACACCCAGAAGCCGGCACATCGTGCAGAGACTAAACCTGTCCCGATTCGCCTTGATGAACCTGTAGGCTTTTCTCGTCTCGCTCTGGGCTTTCCCCGGCATGGCCGTTCCTCTGGGATTCTGGACGGCTGCTAAGCGTGTCCATCAAAATCTGGGAGCTCCAGTTGGCCGCGCTGAGTTGGCTCGAGGGGCTACGCCTCCGGCCAAGAAATCCTGGTCGACTCCTTGAGCGGACCGTGCCGGAGCTCGGTGGCCCACATGGTCAGATCGTCCCAGGAAGGATCAGTTGACGAGGCGATTGGCGGAAACGAACTGGTTCTCGCGATTTGTTCGATTGTAGGAAAGTGCCTCGCTATTGTTGCTGCTTTCCGACGAAGAGCCAGTGGCAGACTTGCATCTCGGGCCACTTCAATAAGAAATCCGCCACCCCAGACAAGCGCTCTGGTTCTTTCACATGGAGTTGTCATTTCGGGAGTCCCTGGCTGCCGTTAGGGCACAACTGTTCCGGAGTGGCGTCTCACGGCGTGCGATAGGCTGGCCTTGGAATTGAACGTCTGCTGGGTTCCAGGCTCTTCCTTCTTCGGAAAGCCGGGAAATTCAACGGACCTTATTCTCGGGAACTCTCCGGAACGGTCCAGCAGGCGAATTCCAACAGACCTTGCAGGGGGTCATAGGTTTCCCGCGATGGGCCTCTCAGGTAGGCCTTTAAACCCACTATATTTAATGACCACAACCGCCCAGGAGTTGGCCAAGGTGGTCGGAGCCGTATTGATCGCCTGGCCATGCGATCAGAAAGGTGCCGAGGAGTTTCTGGGCCTCTTCAAGTCCGCTGACTAGGACGCAGCGCTACCTCCGAGACCAGATTCGCCCGTGCACTGGCCCTTCTTCGCAGCCGGGCTAGCCAGAATCAGTCCAGTGCACTGTTGTTGAGTCTGGGCGACTGTGAGATCTGACACCGGCGGCGGCGGCAACCCGCGGCCGGGCGAAGTGTCGCTGGCGCACAACGGCGTGCTGTTCCTGGACGAGCTCGCCGAATGGTCGCGGCACGCGCTGGAAACCCTGCGCCAGCCGATGGAATCGGGCCTCATCACCATCTCCCGTGCCGCGCGGCAAAGTGAATTCCCCGCGCGGTTCCAGCTCGTGGCCGCCATGAACCCCTGCCCCTGCGGCTGGGCCGGCGACCCCAGCGGCCGCTGCGGCTGCAGTGCCGAGGCGGTGGCGCGCTACCGCGGCAAACTCTCGGGCCCGCTGCTCGACCGCATCGACGTGCAACTGGCGGTGCCGCGCCTGCCGCCCTCGGAACTGCGCCCCGACGGCCCGCCCGGCGAATCCACCGCCACCGTGCGCGCCCGCGTGCTGGCCGCGCGCGAACGCCAGCTGCGGCGCGCCGGACGCCCCAACGCGCAACTCGACCAGGCGCAGACCGAACGCGACTGCGCGCTGCAGCCGGAAGACCGCCTGCTGCTCGAGCGCGCCATCGAACAATTGCAGCTCTCGGCCCGCGCCCTGCACCGCATCCAGCGCGTGGCGCGCACCCTGGCCGACCTGGCCGGCGAAGAAGACATCGGCACCGCGCACGTGGCCGAGGCCATCGGCTACCGCCTGCTCGATCGCGCGGCGCCACCGGCCTGAGCTAGCATCGGCCGCGGAGGGCCCCGCCATGACCACCGCCACCGGAAGCTGCCTCTGCGGCGACCTGCGTTTCAGCGCCACCCTGCCGTCGAAATGGATGGCGCACTGCCACTGCACGCTGTGCCAGCGCGCGCACGGCGCCGGCGTGGTCACCTGGGNNGAACGCGGCTTCTGCCGCCGCTGCGGCAGCACGCTGTTCTTCCGCTCCACCCGCTGGCCCGGCGAACTGCACGTGGTGCGCAGCAACTTCGACACCCCGCTCGACCGCGAGCCGCAGCTGCACGTGTTCTACGACACCCACGCGCCCTGGCTGCCCACCGCCGACGACGGCCTGCCGCGCAAGCCGGCGCCGTCCTCCGGCTAGTCCGCGCGGAACGCCGGACGCACCGGCTCGAACACGTCCAGCTCCAGCGTGCGCACCTCGGCCGCGCGCGGGCCGAAACCCACCAGCGCGATGGTCGCCTCGCGCAGCGGTGCCAAGCCCAGCGCCTCGTCCACGACGCGGTCGTTGATGGCCGCGGTGACGAAGCAGCCCAGGCCCAGTTCGGTGGCCGACAGGTAGGTCGTCTGCGACAGGTGCCCCACGTCCAGGTGCACCACCCGCCAGGCCTTGGCATGCCGGCGGTACTTCCAGAACAGGCGGTCGAAGCGCGCGGTCATCAGCACCATCACCGGTGCGTCCTCGAACCAGTCCTGGCCGGCGACGAACCGGTGCGCCAGGTCGGCGGCCTGCGCGGGCGAAAGCGCCTGCAGCGGTTCAAGCGCATGCTGCATGGGCAGGTAGTGGTAGAGACCGGGCGCCAGCCCCTGCACGCGCCGCGCCAGCACGTAGGCCTCGACTGCATGCAGACCGCCGCCGGCGGGGCTGGTTTTCTTCACCGCCACCGCGCCGGGCGCCAGTTCGCGCGTGCCCACGGCGCCCCACACGCGGCGCAGCATGGTGGTGAAGGCCACTTCCGGCAATTCGGCCACGGGGTCGAAATTGCGGCAGGTGCGGCGCGCCGCCAGCAGGTCGTCGAAACCGGTGCGCGGCGGCTCGGGAAGGGGCAAAGGCGCGGCGTCGGGGCGGCGACGGTAGTCGGGCTCGGGCGCGGCGCCGAACTCGTCCACCATCTGCTGGCTGCTCAGCATCAGGCCCTGTTCGCTGCGCGCCTGGATGTCCAGGCCTTGCCACCCACCCTGCGACTGCGCGAGCAGCGCCGGCGTCCACCAGGCCAGGTCGCGCGTGGCCTGGTCGCGTTCGCGCCAGCCGGCGTGCGCCTCGCCGTCGCCGATCAGCAGGCCGGCACCGAGCAGGGCGTCGATGGCCTCGTCGCCGTGTTCGGCGCGCAGCGCGTCGGCGTCATGCCACTGCTCGCGCGACACGGCCTTCAATACCTCCAGCTGCGCCAGCGCCACCGGCACGGGCGTCTCGAGGTGCGCGGCGAAGGCCAGCCAGCGCGGGTTGCGGTCCAGGCCGTCGCCGCCGCCGAACAGGCTGGCCAGGTCGAAGCGCGGTTCCTGGTCGAGCTCGACGAACAGGTGGTTGCAGCGGCGCAGCAGCATGCGGGAAACCCGGGATGGACGGTGCCACACAGTATGCGACACTGCCGCCGCCCCTCCGGGGGCCTACCGCTGCAACCTTTCCGACGCCTTTTCGTCACGCCAGGGGAAACACCATGCCGTTCAAGCTTTCCGACGAGTCCGCCGCCGCCCTGCTCGACAAGCTCTCGAGCGACGACGACTTCCGCGACCTGTTCCAGAAAGACCCGCGCCAGGCGCTCGCCGCCGTGGGCCACAAGCCGGCCGCCGACGCTTCGGTGGACGAGGGCCTGTGGAGTTGCCTCTCTGTCAGCAAGCTGGCGAGCAAGGCCGACATCCGCGCCAGCCGCGACACCCTGCGCAAGCAGCTGGTGACGGCACAGGCGGGTGCCCACCCGATCACGCTGGAAACCCCGCAGCGCTGATCAGTCCTTGGGGAAACGGCGCGCGACCGCCGGCAGGCGGTCGTGCTCCGGCCACGCGGCTTCGAAGGCCTCGAGGCGCTGCCGGGCCAGTCTGTCGCGCCCCAGGGCCGCCGCTTCCGCGGCTGCGGCGCGCAGCGCGAGATTGGCTTCAATCACGTTCACCGGCTGCAGCAGGTTGAGCGCATTGAATTCGACGTAAGCCAGTCCGCGGTGCGCGGCCAGCCACTCGGCCTTCGCCAGCGCCTGCTCGTGTTCGCCGGCCGCCGACAGGGCACGCACCATGACGGCGTTGAGCAGGTAGAGCGCCTCGCCGCCCGCCGCGCGGTCGCGCAAGCGCGCTACCGCCACCGCTGGCTCGCCGCGGCCCAGCGCAAGCTCCGCCTGGACCACGCTGGCAAGGTCGGCGTTGGCGGGGAAATTCATCCGTTCGGGGTAGGCGTCCACGGCGTCGAGCGCCGTTTCCGCCAGTTCGGGCAGGCCGTTGGCCGCGGCCATCCATCCCGCCACCAGCACGGTGGACACCAGGTAACGGCGATCCAGCCGGCTGGCCTTGCCCAGTTCGGCAACCTGCGACGCCAGGTAAGCCCGCAGGTCGTCGGCGAAGGCCGGATCCGGGTCGTAGCTGCGCAGCGTCAGGTGGATGCCCTGCGCCACCCAGCCATTGATCTTGCTGTGCCTGGCGCCGTCCTCCACCTGTCGCCCCGCCTCGGCCAGGGCTTCGTCCCAGCGACCCTGGTCGAGCGGGAAACTGATGTCCGCCAGGCGCTGCTCGAACTCCACCGCGTCCAGGCCGACGCGGCGGCCCAACTTGCGGATGCGCTCGGCGTCGCTGAAGCGGCGCAGCGCGGCGTAGGTCTCGGCATAGGCGCGGCGCTCGCCGGCGATGCCCAGGGACTCGGCGCGCTCGAACGCCTCCAGCGCCTTTTCGTGCTCGCCCAGGGCCGAATGCAGAATGCCCTGCAGGTAGGCCGAACTGGCCCGGCCCGGGTTCTGCTCGTGCACCGCCGGCCCGAGCTGCTCGAGCGCTTCGCGGTAGCGCTGGCCGCCGTGCAGGCCGAAGTAGGCGTAGTTGTAATAGGCGCGGAACTCGTCCGGGTACATGGCCGAGAGCACCTTGAGCTTGCGCATCGCCGGCTCCGGCCCCTCGGGCACCAGCGCCGCCGCGTCCAGGAACAGCGCCTCGCGCTCGGTGAGGTGGCTGCGATGCTTGAGCGCCAGCGCCAGGTACTTCTCCATGCCGTCGCCGTCGTTGGCGGAGTAGCGGATGAAGGCCATGCGCAGGTAGGCCATGGAGAACTCGGGATCGAGCTTCACCGCCTGCTCGAACAGGTCCCAGGCTTCGTCGACGCGGCTTTCGTAGCGCGCCTTCACGCCCAGCGAAAACGCCCGCAGGGCTTCGAGGTTGTCGGTGGTGGCTTCCTCCAGCGGCTTGCTGGTGGCGGCGATGCTGCCCACCGTTTCACCCAGCTGGCCGCGCACCTGGGCGATGGCCTGGTCGAGCGCGGGCAGGACGTCCTGGGCACGGCCGCCGTCGCCGGTGCCGCTGTAGACGGTGGTGTTGCTGTGGGGATCCACCACCTCCAAGCTTACGCGCAGGCGGCCGCCCACGGTGGCCACGGTGGGCAGGATCACCGCCTTGGCGCCCTCGCGCAGCGCCAGTTCGCTGGCCAGCTGGCGGTCGATCGGCTGGCCCTGGCGCTGCATGCGCTGCAGGGCGCGGTCGATCTGGAGGTCGGAGACCAGGTTGATGTGGCGAGACTGCTCCAGGCCGATGCGCAGCGCCACGTCGAGCGTTTCGTCGAACAGGTCTTCGCCGGTGCGGTTCTGCACGTCCGCCACCACCACCCAGTCACGCTCGGCAAAGGCAATGGCTGGCTCGCTGCGGAAGGTGCTCCACAGCACCGCCGAGCCCAGCGCCAGCAATAGCAGGGCTTCGGCGGCCAGGGCCGGCGGGNNAGGGGGGCGCAGCGGCGCGATGCCCGGCTCGCCCACCTCGTGCACCAGCATTGGCGCAGGCACGCCCTTGAAGCGGTAGCGCCCGTGCATCAGCCAGCGCAGGCGGCCGGCGCGTTCGCCCAGTTCGCCGGCGGCGCGCTGGGCCAGGTTCTGCGCCATGCCCGACATCAAAATCTGGCCCGGCAACGCCAAGCCCATCAGGCGCGCGGCCACCGGCTTGGCCAGGCCTTCCACCTCGAAGGGCTTGGCACCGGCCAGTACGTCTTTCGCATCGTTGGCCCAGGTCATCACGTCGCCGACATGGATGCCGGTGCGGGCCTTGAGCTCGAAACCCTCGGACTTGCCCAGCTCGTAGAGACCGCGCTGGTAGCGCAGCGCGAAGTCCAGGGCCTGGATGGGCCGCTCGAACAGCGCCAGCACGCCGTCGGCCTTGTCCACCAGCTGGCCGTGGCAGAGCTTCATGGCCTGCAGCATCAGCTGGTCGTGCTTTTGCAGGAAACCGGCCGCGCGGACGTCACCCAGCCTTTCGACCAGGGCGGTGGACTCGACGATGTCGCACACCAGCACCGCGCGCAGCATCGGCTTGACGGCCGGTGCCGCGGGGTTGCTGGGCGTGCGGGATTCGAACACGTCCATTCAGGGGGCCAGTGAGGCGTCCTGTCGGGGTGAACGCAGGCATCCCGGCCGGGAGGACACGGGCTAGGCGCCCAGCCGCCAGTGGTCCCCGCCCAGGCGCTTGGCTTCGTACAGGGCCGCGTCGGCCTGGCTGTACCAGGCGGACCAGCCGCCCGGGTCGGCACAGAAGGCGCCGCCGATGCTCACCGAAAAGCGGGTGCCGCGCAGGCTGGGCAGGCGCAGGCTGCGCACCGCGGCCAGCAGGCCCAGGGCACGGTTGGCCAGCTCGCCCTCGTCGGCCACGCGCAGCACCAGGGCGAATTCGTCGCCGCCCAGGCGGCAGGGCAGTTCCAGCGGGCCGGCCAGCCGCCGCACTTCATCGGCCACCGCGCGCAGGGCCGAATCACCGGCCAGGTGGCCGCTGCGGTCGTTGATGGCCTTGAAGTGGTCGATGTCCACCAGAAGCAGGGCCAGGCGCAGGCCGGCCAGGGACTGGCGGCCCAGTTCGTCGAGGTAGCGGTACAGGCCTCGGCGGTTGGCCAGGCCGGTCAGGTCGTCGGTGCGCACCAGCTGCTGGGCCACCGTGAGCTCGCTGCGGGTCTGGCGCAGGGTGTCGAGGGTTTGCAGCAGGTCTTCGTTGCGGCGCTTGAGGCTCTGGATCAGCTGGTGCTCGCCGGCCACCAGGTAGGCGAAGCTGCGCTGCATGAAGCGCGCAGCCACGGCGGGCTCGCGTTCGAGCACGGCCTGGAAGGCGTCCTGCGTGACTTCATAGAGCACGCCCGGGGTTTCGGCCACGGCGCGGGCGAAACGCTGGTGCCGGCCCAGGAACACCGCCAGTTCGCCGAAATACTGGCCGGGGCCCAGCAGCTTGTCTGCGAGGCCGTCGTCGAAGCCCAGGCGCACTTCGCCGGTGTCGATGAGGAACATGCTCTGGGCCGCTTCGCCGCGCCGGAACAGCTCCTCGCCCGGCAACACGGCCCGGCTCACGCCCGCACCGGCCAGCACCCGGAAGGTGTCCGGGTCGAGCTGCGACGGCAGTCGGGCCTGCGCGTCGTCCCCGCTCGGGGGGGCGACGGCGCCCGGGAAATCGGCGTGGTTCACGATGGTGACGGCCCTCTGTTCAGGCCGAGTGTAACCAAGCGCCGGGTGAAGACACAGAGACGTGCGTCAAATTGTCGCGGCCCCGGCGCGGGGCCGGGGCCGCGACCACGCTCAGGCGGCGGCCGCCGGGCGCTCCCCGTGGAACTGTTCCTCTTCCGTCGAACCCTTCAGGGCCACGGTCGAGCTCTGCCCACCCTGGATGGTCTGGGTGATGGCGTCGAAATAGCCGGTGCCGACCTCGCGCTGGTGCTTGACCGCGGTGAAGCCCTTCTCGGCCGCGGCGAACTCCTTCTCCTGCAGCTCGACGAAAGCGCTCATCTGGCGGCGGGCGTAGCCGTGCGCCAATTCGAACATGCCGTAGTTGAGGCTGTGGAAACCGGCCAGGGTGATGAACTGGAACTTGTAGCCCATCGCGCCCAGCTCCTTCTGGAACTTGGCGATGGTGGCGTCGTCGAGGTTCTTCTTCCAGTTGAAGCTCGGCGAGCAGTTGTAGGCCAGGAGCTTGCCGGGGAACTTCGCGTGGATCGCCTCGGCGAACTTGCGCGCGAACTCGAGGTCCGGCTTGCCGGTCTCGCACCACACCAGGTCGGCATACGGCGCGTAGGCCAGGCCGCGGCTGATGGCCTGGTCCAGGCCGTTGCGGGTCTTGTAGAAACCCTCGACGGTGCGCTCGCCGGTGCAGAACGGCTGGTCGTTGGGGTCGATGTCGCTGGTGAGCAGGTCGGCGGCCTCGGCGTCGGTGCGGGCGACCACCAGGGTCGGCACGCCCATCACGTCGGCGGCCAGGCGCGCGGCGATCAGCTTCTGCACGGCTTCCTGCGTGGGCACCAGCACCTTGCCGCCCATGTGGCCGCACTTCTTCACGCTGGCCAGCTGGTCTTCGAAGTGCACGCCGGCGGCGCCGGCCTCGATCATGGCCTTCATCAGCTCGAAGGCATTGAGCACGCCGCCGAAACCGGCCTCGGCGTCGGCGACGATGGGCTGCAGGAAGTCGATGTCGTCCTTGCCCTCGGCGTGGTGCAGCTGGTCGGCGCGCAGCAGGGTGTTGTTGATGCGCTTGACCACCAGCGGCACGGAATTGGCCGGGTACAGCGACTGGTCGGGGTACATCTCGCCGGCCACGTTGGCGTCGGCCGCCACCTGCCAGCCGCTGAGGTAGATGGCGTTGAGGCCGGCCTTCACCTGCTGCATGGCCTGGTTGCCGGTGAGCGCGCCGAGCGCGTTCACGAACGGCTTCTCGCCCAGGTACTTCCACAGCTTCTCGGCGCCCAGGCGGGCCAGCGAGTGCTCGATGTGCACGGTGCCGCGCAGGCGCACCACTTCCTCGGCGCTGTAGCCGCGCTGGATGCCGGCCCAGCGCGGGTCGGTGGCCCACTGCTGCTTGAGTTGTTCGGCGGTGGGGAGCTTGCTGGTCATGGCGGCGTTCCTTGTGTGCAGTGGGAGGTGTTCAGTGGCTTCCGTAGGAGCGNNCCGCTCCTACACGTGGTTTTTGGCGGTGGTTCGGCGGTCAGGTGAGGCGCTCGTAGGCGGGCAGCGTGAGGAACTCGGCGAGCTCGTCGGCGTGCGTGAGCTGGTCGAGCAGCGCGATGGCTTCGTTGATCTTCGAGGCGCCCGGCAGCTTCATGCGGTCGGCCAGCTTCGAGGGCAGCGCCAGCAGCGCGCGGTCGAACAGCGAGAAGTCCACCGGCGTGCCGTCGTCGAGGTGCAGATGGCCGTGGTGCAGCCACTGCCACAGCTGGGCGCGGGCGATCTCGGCGGTGGCGGCGTCTTCCATCAGCCAGTGGATAGGCACGCAGCCCTGGCCGTCGAGCCAGGCGGCGAGGTAACGCACGCAGACTTCGACGTTGTTGTCGAAACCCTTGCGCGTGATGCTGCCGATGCTCGGGCGGATCAGCGTGTCGCGGTCCACCTGCACGTCCTCGCGGCGCACCGCGTGCTGGTGCGGGCCGGGCATGCGCTCGTCGAACACCTCGCGCGCCACCGGGATGAGCGCCGGGTGCGCCACCCAGGTGCCGTCGTGGCCGGCGCTGGCTTCGCGTTGTTTGTCGGCGCGCACGCGGGCCAGGGCTTCTTCGTTGGCCACCGGGTCGCCGGCGATGGGGATCTGCGCCGCCATGCCGCCCATCGCATGTGCGCCGCGGCGGTGGCAGGTCTGGATCAGCAGCTCCGAATAGGCTTTCAGGAAGGGCTGGGTCATGCCCACCTGGCCGCGCTCGGGCAGCACGCGGTTGCCGTGGCGGCGGAAGGTCTTGAGGTAGCTGAAGATGTAGTCCCAGCGGCCGCAGTTCAGGCCCACGATGCGGGTGCGCAGCGCGTGCAGGATTTCGTGCATCTCGAACGCGGCCGGCAGGGTTTCCACCAGCACCGTCACCTTCATGCAGCCGGCCGGCAGGCGCAGGCGCTGTTCGATGAAGGACAGCACCTGTTCCCACAGCGCCGCCTCCTCCATGCACTGCAGCTTGGGCAGGTAGAAGTAGGGGCCGCGGTCCTTCGCCTGCAGCGCCGCGGCGTTGTGGAAGGCGAACAGGCCCAGGTCGAACAGGCTGGCCGAGAGGCGCTCGCCGTCCACCAGCACGTGTTTTTCGTCCAGGTGCCAGCCGCGCGGGCGGACGATGAGGGTGGTGGTCGAGGCCTTGTCGAGCACGTAGTGCTTGCTGCCGTCCGGCGCCATCCAGTCCAGGGTGCCGGCCACGGCCTTGCGCAGCGCGCGCTGGCCGGTGAGCAGGTTGTCCCAGGTGGGGCTGGTGGAATCCTCGAAGTCGGCCATGTAGCAGCTGGCGCCCGAGTTCAGGGCGTTGATGACCATCTTCGGGTCGACCGGGCCGGTGATCTCGACGCGGCGGTCGGTGAGCGCGGCCGGGGCCGGGGCCACGGTCCAGTCGCCCTCGCGGATGGCGCGGGTGTCGGCGCGGAAGTCGGGCAACTCGCCGGCGTCGAAGCGGGCCTGGCGCTGGCGGCGGGCGGCCAGCCGGGCCTGGCGCTCGCCTTCGAAGGCGCGGTGCAGGTCCACCAGAAAAGCCAGGGCGGCCGGGCCGAGCAGGTCTTCCTGGCCGGGCAGCCGGGGGCCCACGAGTTCCACGGGCGGATGGGTCGGGGAAGCGATGGCGGCCATGGGTGGCTCCGGTGTCGGGTCGGATTCGACTCTGGACCCCGACATCTCGCTTTGACAAAGCAAATGTTTTGATAACTAATATAAGCCACGCTTATAAACACGCTGAAACAGGGGCTTATGGCCGGTCCCAACGCCCGTTTCTATTACAAAGGCGACCGCCTCAAGCCGGTTCGCGCCTTTTGCCAGGTGGCCCGGCTGGGTTCCGTCTCACGCGCGGCCGAGGCGCTGTTCCTCAGCCAACCGGCCGTGACCCTGCAGGTGCAGGCCCTGGAGCGGGAGCTGGGCACGGCCCTGTTCGAGCGCATCGGCCGGCGTTTCAGCCTCACCCGCGAAGGCCAGGTGCTGTACGACCTGGCCCGGCCGCTGGTGGAAGGGCTGGACGGGCTGGAGGGGGAATTCCGCAGCCGCATCAAGGGCCTGCAGGCCGGCGAGCTGCACGTGGCGGCCGGCAGTTCCACCATCCTCTACCTGCTGCCCAAGCTGGTGCAGGCCTTCCGGGCCCAGTACCCGGAGGTGCAGCTGGTGCTGCACAACGTCACCGGCCAGGACGGCCTGGGGCTGCTGCGCTCGGACGGCGTCGACCTGGCCGTGGGCTCGATGCTCGACGTGCCCACCGATCTGGCCTACGCGCCGGTCTATTCCTTCGACCCCATGCTGATCTGCCCGCCCGGGCACCCGCTGGCGGACAAACCCGACCTGCGGCTCGAGGATCTTTCGCCCTACGGCCTGATCCTGCCGCCGCGCCGGCTCACCACCTACCGGCTGGTGGACCTGGTGTTCCAGCAGCGGCGCGTGCCCTACACNNCCTACACGGTGGCGCTGGAAGTGGGCGGCTGGGAGGTGATCAAGCAGTACGTGGCCATGGGCCTGGGCATCAGCATCGTCACCGCCATCTGCCTCACCGACGCCGACAAGGAGCGCCTGGTGGCGCGCAGCCTGGCCGAATATTTCCCGCCGCGCAGCTACGGCGTGGTGATGCGCAAGGGCAAATACCTCAGCCCGCAGGCGCGCGCGTTCGTGGACCTGGTGAAGCCGGGGCTGTTCGAGCGCCGCGACTATTTCGACGCCGGGCACTCCGAGCGCTAGGGCTCAGAGCGTGTCGCGGTTGCGGCCCACGTGCGGGCGGTAGAGCGCGCGGATGCGGGCCATGTCGGCCTCGAAGTCGTCGGTGAGTTCGACCAGCTGGTCGAGCACGATTGTTTTTTCCGGGTAATGGAAGGCGGCGCAGAACACCGGCACGCCGGCCTGGCGGGCGATCTTCCAGAATCCCGGTTTCCAGCGCTCCACCCGGCGGCGGGTACCTTCGGGCGCCAGCAGGAACCAGATGTTGGCGGTGTCGCGGATGCGCGCGGCCGACTGGTCGACGATGCCGCCCGGCGCGCTGCGGTCCACGGCGATGCCGCCGAACCAGCGCAGCAGCCAGCCCAGCGGGCCCTTGAACAGCTCGGCCTTGGCCATGAAGGCGATGTCCAGGCCCATGGCCAGCTTCGCGGCCAGGCCCCAGACCGCGTCCCAGCCCGAGGAATGCGGCGCGACGATGATGACCATGCGGTCCAGGTTCGGCCACTCGCCGGTGACGCGCCAGCCGCCCAGCCGCAGCACGCTGCGCCCGAACCAGCGGCCCAGGGCGGAACCCACGCGCGGCGCTTTCGGCGGCAGCGCCGGAACGACGGGCCTCATTCGCGGTCCCAGCCCGTGCTGCTGCGCTGGCGCTTCACGGTGGAACGTTCGCGCTTGGCGCCGAGCCGGCGCTCCTTCGAACCCTTGGTGGGCTTGGTGGCGATGCGCTTCTTGGGTGCGACGGTGGCGGCGGCGATGAGCTCGGCCAGGCGCTCGCGGGCGTCCTCGCGGTTGCGGTCCTGGGTGCGGAAGCGCTGGGCGCTGAGCACCAGCACGCCCTCGTCGGTGAGCCGGCGGTCGCGCCGGGCCAGCAGGCGCGCGCGCACCGGTTCGGGCAGCGAGGGCGAGTTGGCCACGTCGAAACGAAGCTCCACTGCAGTCGAGACCTTGTTGACGTTCTGCCCGCC
>DNNT01000014.1 GCA_003497545.1 Arenimonas sp.
GTTCGCCGCCGCCGATCAAGCGCAGTTCGGCGCCCTTGGCGTCGGGCCGGGCGATGTCTTCCACGCCCAGGCGCGCGTGCAGCGCCGGGTTGTCGGTCTTGGCCTCGACCCGCTGCGCCTCGCCGAGGCGGAACAGGGCGCGGCTGATCTCGCGTTCGTTGGCGGGCCAGCCGGCGCGCTCGAGCACTTCCCAGCGACCGTTGCGGCGCACCAGCGTCACCAGCGCGGCGTCACCGGCGCCGCGCACCTCGATGCGCTCCAGCGCCTCGATGCGCGCCGCGAAACCCGGCAGCGCCTCGCCCGCCACGGCGGCGTCGGACGGCGCCTGCCGGTCCAGCGCCCACCAGGCCAGGCCGGCCAGCGCCAGCACCGCCACGCCCCAGGGCAGCAACTGCCGCGCGCGCATGGCTCAGGCCTCCGCCGCGCGCCGGCGCGACCAGCGGCGCCAGGCCACCAGCAGCGCCAACAGCACCACCAGGGTGGGCATGCCCAGGATGTTCACCAGCTTGAGCCGGTCGCCCAGCGCGTCGATGTCGGCGTTGAGGCGGTGCTGCACGTCGCGCAGCTCCTTGCGCATGCGCAGGCGTTCGTCCTGGAAACGCAGGATCTCGGCCTGCTGCTCCGGGCTGATCGCCTGCGCCTGGCCTTCCGCGCCCGGCTGCTGAAGCGCGGTGAGCTGCTGCTCGAGCGCGTCGAGCTGCTGCTGCAGGCGCTGCTCGGTGCTGCGGTAACGCTCCTCGGCGCCGCGGCGGATCTCCTCGACCCGCTTGAACGGCCGCGCCGACGGCGCCCGCGTGCGCACGGCGATCAGGTCGGCGTTGCCGACCAGGTTGTCCACCGCGTTGAAGACGAAGTCGCCGTTGTTGGCGAAGGCGTTGTAGACCGGTTCGCCGATGAAATCCTGCACCTGCACCCAGAGCCGGTCGGTGAGCACGTCGGTGTCGGCGACCACGATCAGGTTCACCGGGCCAGTGCTCTTGGCCAGGTGTCCCTCGCTCTTGTCGTCCGGGAAGGCCGTGGCCAGTTCGCCGGTGAAGCGCGCGGCCATCACCAGCGGTTCGTTGCCGGGCTTGAAGGCTTCGCGGAGCTGGTCGGGGTCGGACACGGCCGCGCGCACCGCCGCCACGTCGGCCAGCGCCGCGCTGCGCGAGCTCTGCGCCAGCGGCTCCATGCGCAGCGTGGATTCGCGCGAAAGGCCCAGCGCGCCCACGGTGGAGAAATGCAGCTTGCCCAGTTCGGCCGAGACCACGTCGTCCTGGTTGAGCGCGTCCTTCTCCAGGCCGATCACGGCCAGGTGGCGCACCGGCGGGCCGTTCGGGTCGGGCTGCACCTGCAGGGCGTGGCGGTCGTCGAGCACCACGCGGGTGGGGTCGTAGCTGATGCCCCAGCGCTGGAACAGCAGGCCCAGGTCGGAGGCCTGCGGCTCGGAGGCCGAAAGCGGGTCGAGCGGGTTGATGCCGCGCTGGTCGGCTTCGGCGTCGGGGTCCACGAACACCAGCAGGCGGCCGCCGCGCAGCACGAACTGGTCGATCGCCTGCAGCGTCGCTTCGGGCACGTCGCGCGGGTGCACCAGCATCAGCAGGTCCACGTCGTCGGCGATGGAAGTGGGCATGCCCTGCAGTCGGCGCAGTTCGAACACCTCGCTCAGCTGCCGGTCCACCACCCAGCCCGGGTTCTGGCGGCCGCTGGGGTCCATGCTAGGACCGGTGGGCAGGCCGCTGAGCAGGGCCACCACCGGGCGCTCGGCGGCGCCCAGCGTGGAGATGAGCTTGGCGACGTCGTATTCGAGGAAGGCTTCCTTGTCCGGCTGGATGAAGGGCATCAGCGATTCGCCGTCGGTGCTGTTGGCGCCGACCAGGCCGAAGTAGAGCTTGTCGCCCGTGGTGTTGAGCGGGATGGCCTGCAGGCCGTAGGCCGCGGCCTGGTCCTCGGCTTCCGAGAACGGCTCGGGGTCGATCACTTCCAGCGTGACCTTGCCCCCGGAGCGCGCGGCCATTTCCTCCAGCAGCTCGCGCACGCGGGTGGCGAACACGCGGAACTGCTGCAGGTCGCGGGTGGCGTGCTCGGAGTAATACAGCTTCAGCGTCACCGGATCCTCGACCTTTCCGAGGATGCGCAGGGTGCCGTCGGACAGCGTGTACAGGCCCTGGCTGGTGAGGTCGAGGCGGGCGCCGCGCAGCGCCACCGAGGACAGCGCCACCGCGGCGACGAAGGCCAGCGCCAGCAGCGCCAGCGCGATGAGGGGAACAGAACGTCGGGACATCGTCTTCATGGCGTTCAGTCGGCTTTCTTCAGGTCGATCACCAGCACCGTGGCCAGCAGCCAGGCACCGATGCACAGCAGGAAGAACACCACGTCGCGCAGGTCGAGCACGCCGCGGGTGATGGCCTGGAAGTGGGTGAGGAAGCTCAGGCCCGCCACCGCATCCACCAGCGGCAGCGGCGCCCAGCCGCGCACCACGTCCAGCGCCATCGGGAAGCCGGCCAGGAGCAGCAGCAGGCACACCACCACGCTCAGGATGAAGGCCACCACCTGGCTGCNNCGCCGATGGCCAGGAAGGCGCCCGCCATCAGCCAGCTGCCGAGGTAGCTGGCCAGGATGACGCCGTGGTCGGGGTCACCCAGCCAGGCCACGGTGACCCACATCGGGAAGGTCAGCGCCAGCGCCAGGCCCAGGAAGGCCCAGGCCGCCAGGAACTTGCCCAGCACCGCCTGCCAGAGCGTGAGCGGCAGCGTGAGCAGCAGTTCCAGCGTGCCGGTCTTGCGCTCCTCGGCCCACAGCCGCATCGCCACCGCCGGCGCCAGCAGCAGGTAAAGCCAGGGGTGGAAGCTGAAGAAGGGCTGCAGGTCGGCCTGCCCGGACTCGTAGAAATTGCCCAGGTAGAAGGTGAAGGCGCCGGCCAGCACCAGGAAGATGACCAGGAACACCACCGCCAGCGGCGNNGGCGAACTCGCGCCGGAACACCGACAGCACCGCGCTCATGCCTGCGCCTCCCCGGTGGTGATGCGGCGGAAGACTTCGTCCAGGCGGCCGCGTTCGGGCTGCAGGCCGCGGTAGTCGACGCCGCGCTGGCGCAGGCGCTCGGCCACGGCCTCGGCGGACACCGGCTTGCCCTGCGGGAACACGTACAGGCGGCCATCGCCGCCATCATGATGGAACCCGCTGACGCCGGGCATGCCATCGAGCGCGGCGCGGGCGGCGATCGAATCGGTGGCCAGCAGCGACACCGCGCCCTGGTAGCGCGAGCGCGCCAGCAGCTCCGACGGCGTGGCATCGGCCAGCACCTTGCCCCTGGCCACGATCATGGCGCGGCTGCACACGGCTTCCACTTCCTCGAGGATGTGGGTGGACAGCAGCACGGTGCGGTCGCGCGCGAGTTCGCGGATCAGGCCGCGCACTTCGTGCTTCTGGTTCGGGTCGAGGCCGTCGGTGGGTTCGTCGAGCACCAGCGCGGGCGGGTCGTGCAGGATGGCGGCGGCCAGTCCGACGCGGCGCTTGAAGCCCTTCGACAGCGTGTCGATGGGCTGGTGCAGCACGGCCTGCAGCGACAGGCGGCCGACGACGGCGTCCAGGCGCGAACGCCGGTGTGCACCGGCAAGGCCGCGCACGTCGGCGATGAAGCCCAGGAAACCCTGGGGGCTCATTTCTCCGTAACCCGGTGCGCCCTCGGGCAGGTAGCCCAGCGCACGGCGCGCGGCCATGGGTTCGGCCTGCACGTCGTGGCCGCAGACCTTCGCGGTGCCGGAACTCGGCGCCAGGAAGCCCGCGATCATCTTCATCGTGGTGGATTTGCCGGCCCCGTTGGGGCCCAGGAACCCCAGCACTTCGCCGGGTTCGACCTTGAAACTGATGCCATCCACGGCCAGCAGGCGGCCGTAGCGCTTGTGCAGGGCGTGTGCCTCGATCATCGCGGTGGTTTTCTTCCGGGGTCGGGGGGAATTGCTGGCTCCAGAAACGACAGGGCGGGCACTTGGCCCGCCCTGCTTCACTCGTTACTCGGCGGACTCGGTTTCCGCTTCGGCCGGGGCTTCCANNAGGGGGTACCCGCTTCTTCTTCCACCGGCACCGGGACCAGCTGCACCGGCTCGGCCGGGGCCTGGCCGCCGAGCTTCACCGGCCAGTAGACCTGGAACTCGGCGTCTTCGGCCAGCATGTCCTTGATCTCGATCCGGTAGTCCTCGTAAGGACGGTCGGCGGTCTCGGCGCCACGCACCATCGCCCAGGCGCGGACCAGGTCGCGCACGCGCGGCAGGCCCGGCGACGGACCGGTGTAGGTGGTCACGGCGGCGCGCATGTGCGGGACCTGCAGGTACACCACCGGGTTCTTGTCGCCTTCGATGGTGATGTCCAGCGTTTCCAGCGGCTCGGCGGTGGGCACCGGGGCGCCCAGGGCGACGGCTTCCTGCGCGATCTCGGCGACCGGGGCTTCCTCGCCTTCGGCGGCGGCATCGGCCTCGCCCTCGGCAGCCACGGCGTCGGCGGCCGGGGCCTCGGCGGTGTCGGCAGCGGCGTCGGCGGCCTCGTCGGCCGGGCCGGTGCCCTGCTTGCGGACCGGCATCACCACGTCGAAGCCGTAGGCGTCGGAGCCGAACTCGTTGGTGACGATGCGCAGCGGGCCGGCCGGCTCGAGCTTGTTCTTCTCCATGACCTGCTCGATCCACTTGAGCTGGTTGGTCATGGCAAGCGCGATGTCGTCGTTCGAACGCTTCGCGGTGGCGGTCGCCGACAGCACGTTGGCGGCCGGCACGTCCACGAAGGCGAACTCAGCCGGGTGCTGGCTGTAGTCGAAGCGCGGGATGGTGGCCATCAGGTTGCTGAACTTGCCCAGGCCGCGCTTGATGTCGTCGCCGATGCTGTCGGTGACGTACAGGCCGGCGAAGCGGCCCAGCAGGTCCCAGCCGTAATCGACGGTGTAGCGCTGGGTGATCTTCACGTTCTGGTTGCGCTGGCCGGTGCGCTCCAGGGTGAAGGTCATCTTCTTGTTCTCGCCACGGCCCGGGACGTCCAGGGCGTAGACCAGGCGCTCGCCCGGGATGGCCTCGACCAGTTCCCAGCTGCCGGCGCCGACCACGCGGTCGTTCGAGGCGTAGTTGAGCTTGGCGCCGACGCCCTTTTCGGGGCCGGAGATGGTGAGCTGCATGCGCGGATCATGGTTGATCAGCGCATTCCAGTCCTTGAAGCGGGTGAAGCTGGCCAGCACGTCGTCCACGGTGGACATCGGGCGGTTGGTCTCGACCGAATGCGAGACCGAGCGCGAGGCCGGCAGGAAGAGACCGATCACCACGAACAGCACGGCGACGATCAGCAGGGAAATAAGCCACTCAATAACTCGGGTCATTCGGGAGATCTCCAGGAACGGCCCCCAGCCGGGTGACGTGCCCGGCCGCAGGAACGGGAGAGGATATCAGGTCAGGACGGCCCCCGGCAGGGGGATTTCGTTACGGTTGTGCAAAGGCCCTTCCGGGCCTCAGACCAGCTTGAGTTCGAAGGCCTTGAGCACGGCCCGGGTGCGGTCGCGCACGCCCAGCTTGGACAGGATGTTGGAAACGTGGTTCTTGACCGTGCCCTCGGCCACGCCCAGGGAATTGGCGATCTCCTTGTTGGAGAAGCCACCGGCCATCAGGCGCAGGATTTCGGTTTCGCGGTCGGTCAGCGGGTCGGGCTGGTCGAGGCTGACGAACTCGTTCTGCAGGCCTTCCAGCCCCGACAGCAGGCGCTGGGTGACCGCCGGCTGCACCAGCGAGCCGCCCTCGGCCACGGTCTGGATGGCCGAAACCAGCTGGTCGAGCGAGACGTCCTTGAGCAGGTAGCCGCGGGCGCCGGCGCGGATGCCGGCCAGCACCAGCTGGTCGTCGTCGAAGGTGGTCAGGATGATGGTGGGCGGAAGCAGGCCCTTGCCGCCCAGCGCCTGCAGGGCCTCCAGGCCCGACATCACCGGCATGCGCATGTCCATCAGCACCACGTCCGGCTTGACCTGGGGGATCAGCTCCACCGCCTGTCGGCCGTCGCCGGCCTCGGCCACCACTTCGATGCCGTCGGCCAGCTCGAGCAGCGATTTCACGCCCTGGCGCACCAGGGTCTGGTCGTCCACGAGGCAGACGCGGATCATGCGGGTTTCTCCAGTGGCAAATGGATGTCGAGCGCGAAGCCCTTGCCGCGCCCGGTGATGATATCCATGCGGCCGCCGCAGTGGGCCAGGCGCTCGCGCATGCCGCCCAGGCCGTTGCCGGGCGAGAGGTTGTCGGTGCCGGCGCCGTCGTCGCGGGCCTGGATGCGCATCTGGTTGCCCTCGCGCGAAACCGACAGCCACAGGGTCGAGGCGCCGGCGTGGCGCACCGCGTTGGTGATGATCTCCTGGGCGCAGCGCAAGGCCACGTGCGCGCACTCCGGGTCTTCGACGTTCAGCGGCTCGGGCACGTCCAGGCGGATGTCCAGCGCCGGCACGCCGTCGGCCAGGGTGCGGATGGCGCCGGACAGGTCCACCGAACCCTCCTGGCGCATTTCGCTGACCGCCTCCCGCACGTCGGTGAGCAGCAGCTTGGCCAGGGTGTGGCTCTGGCGCACATGCTCCTGGGCCTTGCCCTCGGTGAGGTGGCCGGCGACCTCGAGGTTCAGGCTCAGCGCCGTCAGGTGGTGGCCCAGCAGGTCGTGCAGTTCGCGGGAAATGCGCACGCGCTCGCTCATGCGGGAACTTTCGGCCAGCAGGGCGCGGGTGGCGCGCAGCTCGGCGTTGAGCCGGCGCTGCTCTTCCCGGGCCTGGGCCTGCTGCTTGGCGACCAGGCCGATCACCATGGCGAAGCTCGAATAACCCACGTACAGCAGGGCCTGCATGATGGCCAGCTCCAGCGTGAAGCCCTCGAGCCGGGTGAACACCGGCACCAGTGCCACGTGCTGCAGCACCAGCCACATCACGCCCACCTTCAGCGGCACCAGCCAGGGGATGACGCCGGCGATGGTCATCATCAGCACGGCGCCGATGCCGGTTCCGGTGAGGTAGCTGACGGCGATGGCCGACAGGGTCAGCAAACCCAGAAGCAGGATGTCGGTGGGGCGCGGCTTGCGCATGCCCAGCGAGCGGGTGACCAGCCAGTAGATGATGCCGAACGCGACGTAAGCCAGTGCCAGCACCGGCCCCGGCGCGGGTCCGTCGGCCTCGCCCTCCGCCTGGAAGTTCCAGGCAAGCGTGATCAGCGGGATGCCCACCACCGCCCAGGTGAACAGGCCGGCGTAACGCAGCAGCTGGGTGTGGGAAAGGCGGTTGAGCATGCCCGCATCATAGGCCGGGCCGGGCCGGGTGGACGCCCCCGGAAGTCATGGAACCGCCCCCGCCCCCTCGCCAGCCGCCCGTGCGATAATCCGGCCCCGATCGCCCGCCCCCTGGCGGCCCCCACGCAAGCCATACGGAGCCAAGGAATGTCGATCGCCATCCGCGACGTGCGCGAGCACGAGCTGGATTCCGTCCTCGCCCTGAACAACGCCGCAGGACCTGCGATCCTTCCCCTCGACGCGGCCAAGCTCCGCCAGCTGTACGACAGCGCGGAGTATTTCCGCGTGGCCGAGCGCGACGGCGCCATCGCCGGCTTCCTGATCG
>DNNT01000299.1 GCA_003497545.1 Arenimonas sp.
CGACCACCGCCGCCCGGGCGGCCGCCGTCGCGACCACCGCGACCACCGGAACGGCTGCCGCCGCGGCGTTCGTCCTCGGCGGCCTTGGCCTCGCGCACCTCGCGGAAGATGGCGGATACGCTCTCGCCCTCCTCCTCGCCCTCGACCCGCTCGCGCGGCGCCCGCGGCACCGGCACCAGCAGCTCCTTCTCGACCTGGGCCACCGGCAGCTTCTGCTCGATGTAGGCCTCGATGTCCGGCAGCGACATGGCGTAGCGCTCGCAGGCGAAGCTGATGGCGTCGCCCTCGGCGCCCAGGCGCGCGGTGCGGCCGATGCGGTGCACGTAATCTTCGGCGTCGAAGGGCAGGTCGTAGTTGTAGACGTGCGACACGCCGTCGATGTGCAGGCCGCGGGCGGCCACGTCGGTGGCCACCAGGATGTCCAGCTGGCCCTTCTGGAAGCGCGCCAGCAGCGTTTCGCGCTTCTTCTGCGGCACGTCGCCCGAGAGCACGCCGACGCGGAAGCCGGCGCGCTCGAGCGCCTTGGCCACGCGCTCCACCCACACCTTGGTGTTCACGAACACCATGGTGCGGTGGCCCTCGCTGCGGGTCAGCAGGCCGATCAGCAGCGGGATCTTCTCCTCGTCGGAGGGGAAGTAGACCTTCTGGCGCACCTTGGCGGCGGTGATGAACTCGGTTTCGACCACGAGCTTCTCGGGCTCGTTCATGTGCTCGTAGGCCAGCTCCAGCACGCGGTGGCTGAGGGTGGCGCTGAACAGCAGGGTCTGGCGCTCGGTGCGGATCGGCATGCGCCGGAGCAGGAAGCGGATGTCCTTGATGAAGCCCAGGTCGAACATGCGGTCGGCTTCGTCGAGCACGCAGACCTCGCAGGCGTGCAGGGAGACGACCTTGTGCTGCTTGACGTAGTCGATCAGGCGGCCCGGGGTGGCGATGATCACGTCCACGCCCTGCTGCAGCAGCTCGCGCTGCTTGTCGTAGTCGACGCCGCCGTAGACCAGGGCGAAGCGCAGGCCCAGGTCGGAGCCGAACTTCACCGCGTCCTTGTGGATCTGGATGGCCAGCTCGCGGGTGGGCGCCAGGATGAGCGCGCGCGGGTCCTCGGGCTTGCGCTCGGCCAGGGCCGGGCGGGTCAGCAGCCGGTTCATCAGCGCGACCAGGAAGGCCAGGGTCTTGCCGGTGCCGGTCTGGGCCTGGCCGGCGACGTCGCGCCCGGCGAGGGCGATCGGCAGGGTCAGGGCCTGGATGGGGGTGCAGCGGGTGAAGCCGGCGGCTTCGAGGCCGGCCTGGAGCGCCGGATGCAGCTCGAAGTTGGAAAAAGCGATGTCGGTCAGCGGTTTATCGGACATGGGACTCTCTGGGTGCGCGTCTCTGCGCTTGCGCGGCCAGCCCGGTGGGTCGCAAACTGCCCTCAACCCGGGGCCGCCAAGGGGCGGTTGAATTAACGTCTTGAACGCCCCAGTTTAACCCAAGCACGGCCGGGACCGGCCGCGACCCCCAAGAAAATCAGGAGTTTGACGCATGAGCGACCAGGTGCTCCATGTGGGTGACACCGACTTCGAGGCCCAGGTGCTCAAGTCCGACACCCCGGTGCTGGTGGATTTCTGGGCCGAGTGGTGCGGCCCCTGCAAGATGATCGGCCCGATGGTCGACGAGCTCGCCGGCACCTACGCCGGCAAGGTCAAGGTGGTGAAGCTCAACATCGACCACAACCCCATGACCCCGCGCCAGTACGCCGTGCGCGGCATCCCGACCCTGATGCTGTTCAAGGACGGCAAGGTGCACGCCACCCAGGTCGGCGCGGTGGGCAAGGCCCAGCTCGCGCAGTTCGTCGACAAGGCGCTCTGAGCGCCCGCGGCCCCGGCCAGCCCGGGGCCCGCGCGGGGCGGCGGCTTGTGGCACCGCCCCCGCCGGTGTTAGTTTGTAGGTCATTCGGGCGCCCTTGGCGCCGATCTTCTGCATTACCCCCTTCCTCCCCCACGCTCGCGTTCGCGAGGTGAATCCTGTGTCCGAAAACGAAACCGACTCCGGCGCCAGCGCCGAGAAGCGTCCGCGCAAGCCGCGTGCCGCCAACCCCAGCAACGATGCCGTAGCCAGCGCCCCGGCGCCGGCGCCCGTGTCCGCCCCCGCGCCCGAACGCGCCCCGGCCGAAGCCCCCGCCCATGGCGGCGGCGAGCGCCAGGGTGGCGAACGCCAGGGCGGCGGCGAGCAGAACCAGGGCGGCGGCCAGGACGGCGGCGGCCAGCGCGAGGGTGGCGACGACGCCAACCGCGAAGGCGGCTTCCGCGAAGGCCGGCGCAACCGCCGCGACCGCTTCCGCGACAAGCGCGACCGCTTCCGCGACCGCCCGCGTGGCGAAGGCGGCGAGGACGAGGGCAATGGCGGCGGCAACGGCGGCGGCGAGCGCAACGACCGCCCGCTGCCGCAGCTGCCGCCGGACTTCCCGACCTACAGCCTCAACGACCTCAAGCGCATGCCGGCGCACAAGCTGCTCGAGATCGCCGAGAAGCTGAACCTGCATGAGGGCGTGGCCCGCATGCGCAAGCAGGACGTGAACTTCGCCCTGCTCAAGGTGCTCACCCGCCACCCTGCCGGCGTGGCCGGCGACGGCGTGCTGGAAATCCTGCCCGACGGCTACGGCTTCCTGCGCTCGGACGACGCCAGCTACCTGGCCGGCCCGGACGACGTCTACATCTCGCCCAGCCAGATCCGCCGCTTCAACCTGCGCACCGGCGACCACATCGCCGGCCGCATCCGCAGCCCGAAGGACGGCGAGCGCTACGTCGCGCTCAACATCGTCGACACCATCAACGGCGAACCGCCGGAGGCGTCGAAGGGCAAGGTGCTGTTCGAGAACCTGACGCCGCTGTTCCCGCGCGAGCGCTTCCGGCTCGAGCGCGGCAACGGTTCGTCCGAGGACATCACCGGCCGCGTCATGGACCTGATGTCGCCGCTCGGCAAGGGCCAGCGCGCCCTGATCGTCTCGCCGCCCAAGGCCGGCAAGACCATGCTGATGCAGAACGTGGCCCAGGCCATCATCCACAACCACCCGGACGTGCACCTGATCGTGCTGCTCATCGACGAGCGGCCCGAGGAAGTGACCGAGATGCAGCGCACCGTGCGCGGCGAGGTCATCTCGTCCACCTTCGACGAGCCGGCCGCGCGCCACGTGCAGGTCGCCGAAATGGTGATCGAGCGCGCCAAGCGNNGACTCGATCACCCGCCTGGCCCGCGCCTACAACACCGTGGTGCCGAGCTCCGGCAAGGTGCTCACCGGCGGCGTGGACGCCAACGCCCTGCACCGCCCGAAGCGTTTCTTCGGTGCCGCGCGTAATGTCGAGGAAGGCGGCTCGCTGACCATCATCGCCACCGCGCTGGTGGAAACCGGCTCGAAGATGGACGAGGTGATCTACGAAGAGTTCAAGGG
>DNNT01000177.1 GCA_003497545.1 Arenimonas sp.
GTCATCGCCAGGGGCTTTTCCCCAGAAGGCCGGTCCCAAAAGGACCGGCCTTCGCTTTTCTGGGCCATGCGCAAGAAGACAGACCCTCGCCCTGCCGGCGGGGGTTTTTTGTTTCCGGCATCTTTGCGGTGGACTGGCCCCTGGCGGCACGCTCTGGTAAATCTCTCAGTCCCGCCGAACGAACAGGTTTTCGAGTGACCCCTCGTCTCCTGCTGCTGCTTGCGCTCGCTCCCCCTGCCGCTTTCGGTGCCGTCACCTTCCCGGAGGGGCCGCTACGCTCGGATCCGGCAAAGGCCGCGCTGGCTTCGGATGGAGAGCGGCGCTATCCCTTGGACCTGTCGGCTGGGGATCTGGCGATTGCTCCCGCTTCGGGCCAGATGCTCCTCCCGGGCACGTCGGGACAATTCGTGCTGGCAAGGGACGTCCGCGTTGAAAGGCGTGCTGATGGCCTCGTCTCATGGACCGCCACCGTCGATACCAAGCAGGGCCCCCAATCAGCTGTCATCGTGTTCGGTGGATCGACAAGCTTCGGCCTGATCCCCCAGCTCTCTGGTGAGCCGCTGCGAATCGAGACGCAGGCCGGGAGAACCTGGCTGGTGGAGGGGCGATCCTCTTTGGCGCCTCCGGCTGGACCTGACTTCGCCCTGCCACCGCTGCCCGATGCTGCGGCCAAGGCACTGCGCGTGAAGCAGGACGGCATGAAGTCCGCGGGTATCCAGCAGGTCGACGTTGTGGTGATGTACAACGGCGAGCTCGTTTCCGTGATGGGCTCCAACGAGGCGGTGCTGACGCGCATCGCCTATCTGGAAACGATCACGAACCAGGCTTACATCGACAGCGATGTGGGCCTGCGCGTCCGTGTCGTTGCGGCGCAGTTGGTCGACTATTCGCTTCGGAACGACAACAGCGAGGCGCTCGACGAGATGACCGACAGCGTTTCGCTGCCGATCCGCGCCGAGGCCTTGCGGTTGCGCGAGCAGTACGGCGCCGACCTGGTCAAGCTGATGCGGAACTTCGACCGCAGCACCCAGACCAGCTGCGGTGTGGGCTGGATCGGCGGCTACCATGGTGCACCGTTCACCCAGGAGTACGGGTTCTCGGTGACAAGCGACCGTGGCTTCCGCAACGACAATTGCGGCGAATGGACGTTCGCGCACGAGCTCGGACACAACATGGGAGGGCACCACGATACGGAAACGTCGGAGCGAGACTACGGCGCCTATACGTATTCGCGCGGCTTCCGCCGAACGGTCGATGAGTCCGCCGGGTTTGCCACCGTGATGGCCTACACCCAGTCGCCGCAGGTTCGCATCGGGCGATTCTCGAACCCGCGCCTTGCCAACTGCCTGTCGCTGCCCTGCGGGGACGCCGTCGAAGCCGACAACGCTCGCGGCTTCACCGAGGCCGCCGCCGCCATCGCGGCCATCACGCCCGCCGTGCCGGCCGATTCCCGCCCGACGGTGCGGGTGGACGATGCCAGCGTCACCGAAGGCAACAGCGGTCGCCGCGCCGTTCGCTTCACGATCACGCTAAGCACCCCCGCGCACCCGGGCGTGACGCTCCAGCTGGCTACGGCCGACGGCTCCGCCAATCGTACGGACTACATCGCCAGCACCGCGAGCGTGCTTATTCCTTCAGGCCAGGCCCAGGCCACGTTCGATGTCGACGTCCGTGGCGACACCGTGGCGGAGCGCGACGAAGTGTTCGCGCTCAACGCCCTTTCAGCCACCAATGCCCGCATCATCGACGGCCAAGGCGTGGGCACCATCCTCAACGACGAACCGCTGCCCGTGCTGAACGTCGCCGACGTCGCGGTGACCGAGGGAGATGCCGGCGCGGCGCTGGCGACCTTCACCGCCACACTGAGCCAGGCCTCGAACACAGCGGTGACCTTCGACGCGAAGAGCACCAATTTCGCCCCGGCGGCGGACACGGCCACCGCCGACGTGGACTTCGAAGTCGTGTTCCTCAAGGGCCTGCGGATAGAGCCGGGCCAGACGTCCGTGCAGTTCAGCATTCCGGTCATAGGCGACACGGAGATCGAGCAGGACGAGCGTTTCCTGCTGATGGTGAGCAACGTGGTGGGCGCCAGCACGGACGACATCTTCGGATGGGGCACGATCCTCGACGACGACGGCGAGGGTGGCGCCCCGCCGGTCATCTCGATCACGGATGCCAGCGTGCAGGAAGGCAACGCGGGAACCCGCGAACTGGTCTTCCCCGTCAGCCTGAGCGCAGCTGCGGACGCGGATGTCAGCTTCAGCCTGTCGACGCAGGACGGCACGGCCATCGCGGGCTCGGACTACTCCGTGCCTCCCGCCACGGTCGTGGTGATCCCGGCGGGCCAGGTGTCCACCACCGCCTCGGTGCCGGTCATCGGCGACACACTGGACGAGGCCGAGGAGTTCTTCCTTGCCCGCCTTGCCAACATCGCCGGTGCGAGCGCGGGCGTCACCACCGCCAATGGCCGGATCATCGATGACGACGGCGCCGCGGGCACCCCGCCGCTGGTCGCCCGCGACGATCGTTTCACGATCCGCGAAGGTGGTGGCGCTGTCCGCCTGGACGTGCGCGCCAACGACGTGGCCACGGCATCGCGCCTGGCGGGCGGCAGCCTCGCCCTGTCCACGACCGTGCCAGGCGGAACCGTCGTCGTTGACACCGCGGGGACCACGGCGACGGCCGCCGACGACACGCTCCACTACACTCCCCGCGCCGGCGAAACAGGCGACGACGCGTTCGGCTATCGCCTCTGCGAAGGCTCGGGCAGATGCACCGAAGGCCTGGTGCAGATGGTTCGCCGGCCGCTGCCCGATATCGCGCTGGAAGCCCGCACCGGCGAAGGTTTCATCGACGTCGAACTGGCGGGGCTGCCGGCGCTGCCCGATGCGCGCATCGAGGCCATGAACGGCCACGTCGCCGCCACCGCCGCGATGGATCTGTCGCACGACCCGACGCCCGAATCGCCCTGGGACCTGGGCTACGCTGGCACCGACTTCGTGCTCGGCATGCTGTCGCCGAACACCGACTTCAGCGGCGGCTTCTTCGGCCGCCAGGTCGACACGCGGCGCAGGGTCATGGTCGATGCCCGTTCCACCTCGGGTGGCGACGTGGACCTGTACGTGGGCGTGGACGAAAACCGCAATGGCCGCCCCGACCCCGAAGAAGTGCGCTGCACCAGCGCCATGTCACCGGATGTCGAACGCTGCGAATGGGGTGTCACCGTGCTTGCCGACGACGCCGTCGACTACTGGTCGATGCTGCATACCCGTTCCGGTGCCGCGCAGCAGGCGAAGGTGGAGCGCTTCGAATTCCAGCTCGAATCCGCCGACGGCGGGCGAATCACGGCCACGGGGCCGGGCCGGCTGACGGCAGGCGAGGCTTTCCCCGCCAGGCTCTCCTGGCTCATCCCGGACTACCTGCCTGGCCAGCCGGTTGCCGCCTATCTGTCGGTGCAGGCAGGAGCGGAGGNNACCGCCCGGCGCGGCGGCGGACCGCGTCTATATCGACGTGCCCGAGGGCGCCACCGGCCTGACGATCCGGACGGACAGCGATGCGCCGCTCGACCTTTACCTGGCCAAGGCGCCCAGCCCGGAGGGCGGGCTGGTGCCGGCGGCACCGCCGCGCAACCAGGCGCAGCGCACCTGGCAGGGCCTGACCAGCCTGCGCTGGCTGTCCGTGCCCGGCGCGGAGCTGAGTCCGGGCCGCTGGTACCTCACGCCGGTCAATCCGGGGGCCAGCTTCCAGCGCCCCAACCTCAGCGTCGTGATCGAGGGCACGCCACGCCTGCCCACGCCCGGCTCGTACTACAACCCCGACCGCGGCGGTCACGGCCTGTTCGTCTACCCGGCGGGAGACCAGTGGGCGGGCCTCTGGTACACCTACCTGCAGGACGGCACGCCGACCTGGTACTACCTGCAAAACTTGGCACCGCAGTCCGGCGAAACGCGCTGGTACAGCGCGGTCATGCGCGCCGCGTGGAATGGTGGCAGCAACGTGCTCACGAGCGTGGGCTTCGCGTCGCTCACCGCCACCGGGGAGGGCGAGGTGCTCTTCACCTACCTGCTCGACGGCCAGTCCGGCTCGGAGCGGATGGTGGTGTTCGGCGCCGGCTGCCCCACGCTGGCAGGAGCGCCGGTGGACGCCAGCTCGCACTGGTTCGATCCTGCCCGCGCAGGCACGGGCTACAGCGTGCAGTTGTTCCCGGACTACGAGTTCTACGCGGCCTTCGTCTACGACGCCCGCGGCGTGCCCCGCTTCCTCACCGCCGAAAGCCCCCGGTTCGCAGGGGCGGACGCGGTGCTCCCGCTCGAGCAACTGACCGGATTCTGCCCGCTGTGCGAGCGCACCGGCGCGCCCGCGCGGGCCGATATCGGCACCCTGAGGCGCCGGTTCGCGGCCGGTGGGCTGGCGGGCATGGAGCTCGATGGCGTCTTCATCGGCGGGGTCCCGGGGGCCTGGACGGGCAACGATGCCGTCCAGTTGCTCGGTGGCCCGGGCACGACCCAGGGATGTCCCGTACAATAGGCGCCGCAGGGGCCTGAAAAATACCGGATTTGCCGCTTTTGGCCCTTGAGAAGGGCCGATGCGGCCGCGTATAATTTTGGCCCCACGCCCGGGGCCTTTTTCCCGGGCCCGTTTGGATCCACCCGTGTCCCGAACCCCTGTTGCCGGAACCCGCCTGGCGCGCCACACCGTGCTGGCCCAAGTGGTGACCGGGGTGGCTGTCGCAGGCATCGCCGGGCTCCTGTCCGGGCCGAAGGCCGCGCTGGCGGCGGGCATCGGGACGGCCGCGGTCGTGCTGGGCTCGGTCCTGATGGGCCAGGCGCTGCTCGGCGGCGGGGTCCAGTCGGCAACGGGCGCCCTCGGGCGGCTGCTGCTGGGGATGGTGGGAAAGTGGGTGCTGGTCGCCGCCGTGTTCGTGCTGGCGATAGGCATCTTGAAGTTGCCGGCCCTGCCGTTGCTCGCGGGGTTGGCGTTCGCCTTCGCCGCCTCCGCGGTGGCGGCGGTGACGGCACGTTGAATCAACCCAAGGTTGGACGCAATGGCTAGCGAAGCCGAACTCACCCCGACGAGCTACATCCAGCACCACCTGCAGAACCTCACCATCACGGTGGGCGAGGGCGGCTTCTGGACGATCAACGCCGACACCCTGATCATGGCGCTGCTGATGGGCCTGCTGATGGTGTTCGGTTTCTGGATGGCCACCCGCCGCGCCACCTCGGGCGTGCCGGGCAAGTGGCAGGCTTTCGTCGAGATCGTGCTCGAGTTCGTCGACCAGCAGGCCCGCGACGCCTACCCGGGCCGCAGCAAGCTCGTCACCCCGATCGCCATCACCCTGTTCTGCTGGATCCTGATGATGAACTTCATCAAGATGATCCCGGCCGACTTCTTCGCCATCCCGCTGCACGCCCTCGGCGTGAACTACTGGAAGCCGGTGCCGACCGCCGACGTGAACGCCACGCTCGGCATGTCGTTCAGCGTGTTCTTCCTGATGATCTTCTTCGCGCTGCGCGCCAAGGGCCTGGGCGGCTTCGTCCACGAGTTCTTCACCGCGCCGTTCGGCCCGTGGATGTTCCCGGCCAACATCCTGCTCAACATCGTCGAGCTGGTCAGCAAGCCGGTTTCGCTGGCCATGCGACTGTTCGGCAACATGTACGGCGGCGAGATCGTGTTCCTCCTGATCTGGNNGGCGTGGGTATCGCCGGCGCCATCGCGGCGGGCGTGTTCGGCCTTGGCTGGATGCTGTTCCACCTGCTCGTGATCCCGCTGCAGGCCTTCATCTTCATGATGCTCTCGATCGTGTACCTGAGCCTCATGGAAGAGCATCACTAAATCGTTTCAGCTCCAAACCCATCCTTTCCACCAGTAAATCCGCTCGGAGAATCACCATGGAAGCTCTCGCCCTCCTCGCCAACGTGCAGGCCTCGACCATCCTGGCCATCGGCATCATGATCGGCCTCGCCGCGCTGGGCGCCGGCCTGGGCCTGGCCATCATGGCCGGCAAGTTCCTCGAGTCCGCCGCCCGCCAGCCGGAGCTGATCCCGGTGCTGCAGGTCCGCATGTTCATCACCGCCGGCCTGATCGACGCCGCGTTCATCATCACCGTCGCCGTCGGCCTGATGTTCGCCTTCGCGAACCCGCTGATCGGCGAGTTCGTCTCGCGCCTGGGTTAATCCCACGCCCGAACCCGCGCCCGGCGCCATGCCGGGCCGGGTTGCCGTGCAAGGGCCCGCAAGGGCCCAGGTAGACACCGGATAGAGCGCAGCCATGAACATCAATGCAACCCTGATCGCCCAGGCGCTGGCCTTCGCCGGCCTCATCTGGATCATCGCGACCAAGATCTGGCCGCCGCTGCTGGCTGCCATCGAAGAGCGCCAGAAGAAGATCGCCGAGGGCCTGGCCGCTGCCGACCGCAGCAAGAAGGACCTGGCCCAGGCCGAGGAGAAGGTCAACGAGGTCCTGCGCGAAGCCCGCGCCAAGGCCAACGAGATCATCGCCCAGGCCGAAGCCCGCCGCGCCCAGATCATCGACCTGGCGAAGGAAGAGGCCATCACGGAAGCCAAGCGCATCCGCCTGCAGGCCGAAGCCGAGATCGGCGCCGCCGCCACCCGCGCCAAGGAAGAGCTGCGCCACCAGGTCGCCGCCCTCGCCGTGGCCGGTGCCGAGCGCCTGATCCGCAAGGAGATCGACGGCAACGCCCACAAGGCGCTGCTCGACGAGCTCGCCGCCGACATCTGATCCGGACGCCGCCATGAGCCAAGCCATCACCCTCGCCCGTCCCTACGCCCGCGCCGCCTTCCAGCTGGCCCAGGCGCAGGGCGCGCTGCCCAAGTGGTCGGGCCTGCTGGGCTTCGCCGCCCAGGTCGCGGCGCACCCGGAGGTCCAGGCCCTGATCGGCCACCCCCGCGTGACCGCAGCCGACCTCGCCAAGCTCGTGCTGCCCCAGGGCGAGGTGGATCCGGCCTTCCAGCGTTTCGTCGACGTCCTGGCGGCCAACCGCCGCCTGGGCCTGCTGCCGGAAATCGCCGGCCTCTACGACCAGCTCCGTGCCGAGGCCGAGCAGGTGGTGAAGGCGACGGTGACCTCGGCCACGGCCCTCGACGCCGCCGCCATCGCGCAGCTCACCGCGTCGCTCAAGCGCCGCTTCGGCCGCGAGGTCGAAGTGGCCACCGCCATCGACCCCGCCCTGATCGGCGGTGCCGTGGTGGACGCCGGTGGCGTGGTCATCGACGGCTCGATCCGCACCAAGCTGGCGCGCCTCGGGGCGGCGCTGGCGAACTGATCCGATTTTCCTTTGAACCAAGCGCCGGCCCCGGCCGGACGACCCAGGGACATACCCATGCAGACGCTCAACCCGTCCGAAATCAGTGAACTGATCAAGGCCCGCATCGAATCGGTCGCCCTGTCGGCCGAGGCTCGCAACGAAGGCACCGTCACCTCGGTGTCCGACGGCATCGTGCGCATCCACGGCCTGGCCGACGTGATGCAGGGCGAGATGATCGAGCTGCCGAACGCCACCTTCGCGCTGGCGCTGAACCTCGAGCGCGACTCGGTCGGCGCCGTGGTGCTGGGTGACTACGAGCACCTGCGCGAAGGCGACGTCGCCAAGACCACCGCCCGCATCCTCGAAGTGCCGGTCGGCCCCGAGCTGCTGGGCCGCGTCGTCAACGCCCTGGGCGAGCCGATCGACGGCAAGGGCGCCCTGAACGCCAAGCTGACCTCGCCGGTCGAGCGCGTGGCCCCGGGCGTCATCTGGCGCCAGTCGGTGGCCCAGCCGGTGCAGACCGGCTACAAGTCGGTCGACAGCATGATCCCCATCGGCCGCGGCCAGCGCGAGCTGGTGATCGGCGACCGCCAGACCGGCAAGACCGCCCTGGCGATCGACGCGATCATCAACCAGAAGGGCTCTGGCATTAAGTGCGTTTACGTCGCCATCGGCCAGAAGAACTCCACCATCGCCAACATCGTGCGCAAGCTCGAGGAAAACGGCGCGATGGCCTACACCACCGTCGTGGCGGCCTCGGCTTCCGAATCGGCCGCGATGCAGTACATCGCGCCGTACGCCGGCTGCGCCATGGGCGAGTACTTCATGGACCGCGGCCAGGACGCCCTGATCGTGTACGACGACCTGTCCAAGCAGGCCGTCGCCTACCGCCAGATCTCGCTGCTGCTGCGCCGCCCGCCGGGCCGCGAAGCCTACCCGGGCGACGTGTTCTACCTGCACTCGCGCCTGCTCGAGCGCGCGGCCCGCGTGTCGGCCGAGTACGTCGAGAAGTTCACCAATGGCGAAGTGAAGGGCCAGACCGGCTCGCTCACCGCGCTGCCGATCATCGAGACCCAGGCCGGTGACGTCTCGGCCTTCGTGCCGACCAACGTGATCTCGATCACCGACGGCCAGATCTTCCTCGAGACCGACCTGTTCAACGCCGGCATCCGCCCGGCCGTGAACGCCGGTATCTCGGTGTCGCGCGTCGGTGGCGCGGCCCAGACCAACATCATGAAGAAGCTGTCGGGCGGCATCCGCATCTCGCTGGCCCAGTACCGCGAGCTGGCGGCGTTCGCCCAGTTCGCCTCGGACCTCGACGAAGCCACCCGCAAGCAGCTNNACCGAGCTGATGAAGCAGAAGCAGTACGCGCCGATGTCGATCGCCCAGATGGCGCTGTCGATCTACGCCGTGAACGAGGGCTACCTCGACGACGTGCCGCTGAACAAGGTCCTGGCCTTCGAAGCCGGCCTGCACGCCCACCTGACCAATACCCAGGGCGCGCTGGAGAAGAAGATCGTCGAGACCGGCGCCTGGGACAAGGACATCGAGGCTTCGTTCAAGCAGATCGTGTCCGAGTTCAAGACCACCGGCGCCTGGTAAGCCACCAGCGTTGACCACGAGCGGCGCGCCCACCGGCGCGCCACCGTCGAAGCAAAGAACCTAGCGAGCAGAGCATGGCAGGCGGCAGGGAAATCAAGACCAAGATCAAGAGCGTGCAGAACACCCGCAAGGTGACGCGCGCGCTCGAGATGGTCTCGGCGTCGAAGATCCGCAAGGCCCAGGACCGCATGAAGGCGTCGCGTCCGTACGCGCGCCTGATGCGCCAGGTCATCGGCCACATCGCCCAGGCCAACACCGAATACGTGCACCCGTTCATGGCCACGCGCGAGCAGGTCAAGCGCGTGGGCTACGTCATCGTCTCCACCGACCGCGGCCTCTGCGGCGGCCTGAACTCGCAGATGTTCCGCCGCATCCTGGCGGACATGCGCGCCTGGCAGGAGAAGGGCGTCGACGTGGACGTGGTCTGCGTGGGCCAGAAGGCGTCGGTGTTCTTCCGCCGCCTGAAGGTCAACATGGTCGGCTCGGTCACCCACCTGGGCGAAAAGCCCGAGGTGACGCAGCTGGTCGGCGTGATCAAGGTGATGCTGGACGGTTACGCCGCCGGCACGCTGGACCGCGTCTTCCTCTGCTACAACGACTTCGTCAACACCATGGTCCAGCGCTCGACGCAGGACCAGCTCCTGCCGCTGCCGGCTCCCGAGAAGCTCGAGAGCAAGCACGACTGGGACTACCTCTACGAACCCGATGCCAAAGAGCTGCTGGACGGCTTGATTGTGCGCTACGTGGAATCCCAGGTTTATCAATCCGTGGTGGAAAACAGCGCCTGTGAGCAGGCAGCCCGGATGATTGCGATGAAGAACGCTACTGACAACGCCGGTGATCTGATCAG